>NZ_JBIMJS010000038.1:0-1116 GCF_043674225.1 Streptococcus sp. A11 | reverse complement strand
TGTACCTTTGTCAATGATGTGAGACCAAAAAGGTGATTTTGAAGTTATCCATTTGTTAAGCTTTACTAGGAGCTAGCTTCTAGTAAAGCTTTTCTGATATCGATAGGAGATTTCCAGCCTAAAGTTTGCATAGGGAGTCGATTAGAACGATAAAGATAGGTTTTCATCTGCTTGATCAGATCGTCATAGGAGTAAAAGGTCAAGTGCTGGTAGAAACGTCGGTTATCATTTCGATGACTGCGCTCAACCTTGCCATTATGTCTGGGTGTTCGAGGACGAATTAGTTTGTGCTCAATACCAAGTTCCTGACAAAGTAGGTCTAGGGGGTGAATTTGCTTGGTCTCTTTGAAATGGGTAAACTCAAAACCATTATCCGTTTGAATAATTTTGGGTTTGTATCCAAAGTATCTCATAGCCATTTTGACAAACTGAACAGTTGAGTGAGAAGATTGCTCTTTGAAAGGGAAGATAAAACGTTCCCTGCTGGCCTCATCAATGACGGTATATTGATAGAATTTGTCAGGTAGCTTGCCTGTGTAGCAGTGAGTCGGTACATATTTGACGTCCATTTGCCACTTGATACCGAGTTCAGTTGGGGTATGGTAAGGCCTAGGCACATAGGTTTTCTGCTTAGTTTTAGGGGATTTGAAGAAATCAAGTTTTCTCAAGATTCGAAAGAGAGAGCAGGGATGGCGGTCATAGCCCTTATTAGTTTTGAGCTTGTAGAATATTTCGATGAGGGTTGCCTGTGGATTTCTTCGGATGCAATTTTTAATCCAGGTAAGCTCCTGTTCGGTATGAGCTTTTGGATGAGGTGTTAGAGGTCGATGCGACCGGTCTTTCAGCGATTCTTTGGTGCCGTCGAATCGCTTGTTCCACCGCATGAGAGAGGCTTTTGAGACCTTGTAGCGTCGACAGATGAAGGTGACAGAAGCTCCATTTCGATAGGTTTTAACAGCGTGGTAGCGTGTTTCCAGAGTGTGTGGCAAATAGCGAAGATTTTGTGGTATACTAGTCATGAGAAGATTTCCTTTTTGATGAGTAGGTGGTACTCTTATCATATCAGGGAATCTTCTTTTTGACTTCTAGAAGTCTCACATCTATTGTAACGCTACA
>NZ_JBIMJS010000003.1:0-172486 GCF_043674225.1 Streptococcus sp. A11 | reverse complement strand
CTTTCGGAGGTTGGAAATAGAACGAACGCAGTTCGGTTCATTTAGTCAGGGGAGTGACTATCAAAGGTTGGAAATAGGGAACTGCTGAGCAGTTCCTCAAATCCTCTGTTCCTTTGAGCCGAAGGTCTCAAATACTCCGAATACCTGAAACGACAACGTTTCAGGCATTTTCATCACGGCATAAAGTCCTGGTTTAGGGCTCGCTCCGCTCGCAAAATAATCTAAATTTTTATTTTTTTCTTAGCAGAGCTACTCAGTTAATTTATCCAGAATTTAGTTTATCGACATTCTAACAAACTATTTATTTCTCGAACGACTCTTGCGTCTTTCCTTAAATTGGGCACGATTTTTCTGCTCATTCCTAAAAATAAAATAGGAAACCAGAGCCAGTGGTAACAAGACCAGACTAGAACCAATCCAAGTTAGGGTGAAATTTGTTTGATTGTCAGCTTCAGCGGATTGCTTTTTGACCAAGGCCTTATTGACCGTTGCCAAGACGCCTGTATCTTCAGCCTTCACAGAATCCTGAATCAAGGGACTGACCGAATCCAAGCCATTATCCGCATAGACCTGCCCATCCTTATATACCAATTTGGGACTAGTTCCAACGGGGACAGTCGCATATAGGTCCGACTCAACCTGGTAATGCTTTCCGTCCTGGCTATGTTTACCAGCTGTCAAGACTTTCTTGTATTCAAAGTCCTGATAAGCCTTATTAATCAAGGCGTTAGCAAAGGCATGGCGCTGGAAATCAGAATTCATATCAGACCAGGTACCCACACCCATAATGACTGCAATCATCTTTTGCCCGCCTCGATCGATGGTCATGGAAATATTGAAGGCCGCACGAGGACTGGAACCGGTTTTGAGACCAGTGACCCCTTCTAAACCGTAGATATTTCCTGGTAAAGAATAATTATAGGAATTATAGGCCTGCTGGTAGGGAGTGTCCACCATCGTAACAATGACCCGATGGCGCGTATATTCCAAAATAGCAGGATATTTTTTGGTCAAATGGTAGACCAAAATGGCCATATCACGCGCTGTTGTTTGGTTGGAAGCCGAATTGTCATAACGCTTGGGACTATAGTAACCTCTAAAGCCACTTGCCCCTGCTCCTCCTGGATTGTTCCAAACAGAATTGGTCATACCCAGCTCCTTGGCCTTGGCATTCATCATGTCCATAAAAGCATCCGGATCATTGTTAGACAAGTAATTGGCCAACATGACTGTCGCTACATTGGAAGATGGTACCAAGGTCATGGCAATCAAATCACCAACTGTATAATCAACACTAGCATAGATCGGATTGTTCGAAATTTCATGGATAGCAGAAATCGCCTGGTCAGTCTCCGTTGCCCTGATAATGGTATCTTCTGTCAACTTGCCCTGACCAATGGCTTCATAGACCAGATACAAGGTCATGAGCTTACTCATACTAGCCGGATCCCTTGACTCATCAATATTATCTTGCCAAACAATATCCCCAGTATTTCCATCAATCAATATAGAAGACTTGGGCCTGTAGCCCTCATAAACCTCATAACCAGAAGCTCTAGCAATATCCATCAATTCATCTGCTTTTACTACCGGACCGCCCCAAACCAGGCAAATTAACAGTAGAGCAAGTAGTAATCTTTTCACTATAATCTCCATTGATTTTTATTGATAAACCGGAGGATAACTACAACCCCTGCACTTCCTCCTAACGCAATCCCAACATGGCTTCCTTGGCATGAACCATGTCCGTCATCATCTGGCAATAAGGCGTTGGAATACCAACCCGCTTGCCCTTGAAAACTACCGCTCCATTCAGATAGTCAATCTCCGTCTTGCGACCATGTTGGATTAAGTCCTGATGCATGGACGGATAATGATGTGAGGCCTTTTTAGAAGTTTCCATGATGTACTTCCAAATCCCCTCTTCATCGATATTCCCTACTTCCGCACGCGCCACAGCGATAAATTCCTTGAAAATCCCCTGAACCAGATTGAGTCCACCTTCCGTTCCAAAAAGTTCCCCAATGGTACAGTCCATAATGGTACAGGTCGGATTCATGACCCCATTGACACAGGCCTTGCGCCAAATAGATTCAATCACATTCTCATCATAGGTCGCATTGAGTCCCGCTTGGTTAAACATGTCCACGATGTGGGCAACAGCCTGACCGTCCCCAGACATATTTTGCAGGAAAATGGATCCTGGTCCCTCCAGATGAGCATGACCTGGCCCCTTGAGCCCAGCCAACCAAATGGTCACTCCAACCATGATCGACTCATCTGGCACATAGCGGCGCATGGTGGTCGCATGACCCAACCCATTCAAAAGACTGAGTACCTTGGTCTGTTCACCGATAATCCCCTTAATATCCTGCAACATTTTTGGTAACTGGTCTGCCTTGGTCAAGAGGATAATCAAATCCGCCACTTCCACAGCCTCAGTCGGTTTCATAATCGGCAGCTTGACCGTCTCGTCAAAATCCCCCGTCACCTTGAGGCCATTTTCACGGATAGCCTGAATATGGTCCTCCCAATTGTCCAGCAAAATCACCTCATGATCAGTCTTAGACAGAGAATAACCAAAACGGCAACCCATGGCTCCACTACCAGCAATATATACACGCATGATTCGTCTCCTAAATCAATTCTGTCCCAATCGCATCTTGCTTGATTTTACCGGCTTTCATCAGCCCACCCAGGGCTTTTTTGAATTGCCCCTTGGAAATGCCAAAGGTGGCCTTGATGTCTTCCGGAGCAGACTTGTCATTCAAGGTCATAAAGCCGCCATTGCTTTCCAGATAAGTCAAAATCATCTGGGCATCATTTTCCAACATCTCAAATGAGCGTGGTTTGAGCGACAGATTGAGGGTCCGGTCAACAGCCCGATAGCCGATGACACGGGCCTCCAGGACCTGGCCCAAACGTGGCTCCGCATAACGCTCGCTAGGATGAATAAAACCCAGCATATTGTTGTCTGGCAAGTAAACAAAGGTCCCATTGAGTTTCAAGCGGTAGACAATAGCCTTGAGGGTCTGGTTTTGCATATTGTCATAAGCAGGACCTGCCATCTTTTGAAATTCCTCTTGAAAGGCAGGTAAAGCCCAAATTCGGTCTTTCTTGTCAACGTCCAACTTAACATAGAGCTGGTCGCCTTTCTTGGGCCAGAGTTCCTTGATGTCAGGAAGGATGTCCAAGGACACAACCACTTCCTTGTCCGGCAAGCCCGTATCAACAAAGACACCCAAGTCCTTCCTCACTTCTGTTACCGTTCCCCAGCCAAAGGTATCGCGGGTTGCTCCCACTTCCTTGGTCGTCAAGCGCAATTTCTGCTTCATATCTGTGTAGGCAAAGCCCTTGACAGATTGACCCAGCTGAAAATCCCCTTCTTCCTTGGACAGGGCAAAGGTCTTGCCATCCTTTTGGATGAAGTAAAACTGGTCATTTTGGTCGGTCACTAATCCGACAATATAGTGAGCTAGTAAATCATTCATAGCTATTTCTTTCTAGGCAACCATTGGGCGCCTGCATTTTTGGATGCTCTGCTGCTTACTCTTTAGACAAATCTCTAGGAAAACAATCATGCAAAGCTAGCAAAAAGGAAGGAAAGACAAGGATTCTGTAGATCTTTGTCCTCCCATTCCCCTTGTGCTGGTTAAACTTCTAAGAGTTCTTTTTCCTTGTCAGCTGTCATCTTGTCGATGGTCTTAATCGCATCGTCAGTGACTTTTTGGATGTCTTTTTCAAGCGTCTTCAAATCATCTTCCGTGATTTCTTTGGCCTTCTCAGCTTTTTTGGCCTCGTCCATAGCGTCACGACGGATGTTACGGATAGCTATTTTTGAGTTCTCGCCCACTTTTTTCACGTCTTTTGCCAAGTTCTTACGTGTTTCCTCTGTCAATGCAGGGATAACCAAGCGGATAACTGTACCATCAGATTGTGGTGTCAAGCCAAGGTCAGACGCATTCAAGGCACGTTCGATATCTTTCAAGATAGACTTATCAAACGGTGTGATAAGAAGAACACGCGCCTCTGGCACTGTGATACCAGCTAACTGGTTGAGCGGTGTTGGCGCTCCGTAGTAATCCACAGAGATACGGTCCAGGAGACTAGCATTGGCACGACCTGCACGGATATGGCTAAATTCACGCGCCAAGCTCTGGTGAGATTGATTCATACGCTCTTGCGCTTTGGCAATAATTTCTTTCGACATAAAATATCCTTTTCTTTTTGTTTTTATTTTTCTTCTTTGTTAGAAACGGTTGTACCGATTGGCTCACCGAAAACAACACGTTTGATATTGCCTGGCTCATTCATGTTAAAGACAACCAGGTCGATGTCATTGTCCATTGAAAGAGTTGATGCTGTGGCATCCATGATTTTAAGACCACGATGGATAACTTCACGGTGGGTCAATTCATTGAACTTAACCGCATTGGCATCCTTACGAGGGTCTGCATTGTAAACACCGTCGACCCCATTTTTAGCCATGAGAATGGCATCTGCTTCGATTTCTGCTGCACGAAGAGCAGCCGTCGTATCGGTTGAGAAATACGGTGAGCCGATACCAGCACCAAAGATAACGATACGACCTTTTTCCAAATGACGGAGAGCACGACCGCGAATATAAGGCTCTGCCACAGACTGCATAGAAATAGCTGTTTGCACACGAGTATCCACACCAAGCTGCTTGAGGGAATCCGCCATCACCAGGGCATTCATAACTGTTCCCAACATCCCTGTATAATCTGCTTGTACACGATCCATACCAGCTTCTGCAGCAGGCTCCCCACGCCAGAGGTTCCCACCACCGATTACAAGGGCAATCTGCACACCAGACTCAGCCACTTCCTGGATTTCCTTGGCCATTTCCTGAACTGTCTTGATGTCAATTCCGACACCACGTTCACCAGCCAAGGCCTCTCCAGATAGTTTGATTAGAATACGTTCGTATTTAGGTTTCATCATCTCTCTCCTCTATTTCATCCTTAGTATTTTATCATAAAATCGGGGATTTTTATAGAAAAATATCTGAGAAAACGGAGATTTCCAAACGAATCCCCTTCTAAAATTTATGCATCCAATTTTTTGTACTCCACTGCCAAGCCCCGCGCAACTGCTGGACGCTTAGCAATTTTCTCCACCCACTGATTGAGGTTCTGATAGCTAGCAACATCTAAAAATTCCTTGGAACCTGGATAGAGATTGCCCTGAGCCAGACGACCATACCAAGACCAGATGGCAATATCCGTAATAGTGTATTCGTCGCCAGCAATATAGGGACGGGTCGCCAAGAGCTGGTCTAACACATCTAGTTGACGCTTGGTTTCCATGGCATAGCGGTTAATCGGATATTCCTGGGCAGTTGGCGCGTAGTGATAGAAATGTCCAAAGCCACCACCAACAAAGGGTGCTGCACCAGTCTGCCAGAAGAGCCAATTGAGGACTTCCGTGCGACCTGCCCAGTCCCTTGGCAAGAAGGCATCAAATTTCTCAGCCAAATAGAGCAAAATATGAGAAGACTCAAAGACACGGACAGGATCTGCCCCTGAATAATCCACCATGGCAGGAATTTTTGAGTTTGGATTGATGTCTACAAAATCTGAACCAAACTGGTCGCCTTTGCCAATTTCAATCAAGAACAGGTCATAAGCCGCATCCGATATCCCCAATTCCTTGAGTTCTTCCAGCATGATAGCCACCTTGATGCCATTGGGTGTTCCAAGTGAGTAAACCTGCAAGGGCTTGTCGCCTTTGGGCAAGGTTTGCTCAAAACGGCTACCTGCGCTAGGACGGTTACCAGTCCGATTGTCATTTTCATCTTCCCACTTCCATACCTGTGGTTTCACATAATCTGTCATTCTATTTCCTCCTATAGGCTGTTTAAACCCATGACATAGCGATTGTAGCTTACTTGCAAATCCTGGATATAGAGGGCCAATTCAACCAGTTCCTTGGGCGCCCGCCAGGTCAGAGCAGTCACTTCTGCATTGACAAAAACAGAGAGTTGATCTGCCAAGAGATAGAGATTATCCGACTTGTCTAATTTCTGCGCAAACTCCACAATCTTCTCACGCAAGACATCCGTAATAATACCTTCTTCTAAATTGTAAACAGCAGATAAATGGCTGTAAAATTCGTCAGAATTTGCTTTTCTCATACTAACCTCCTTGATATGCCTGGACATATTATACACTAAAATTCAGGTATTTTCAAACAGAAAAAGACTGCCCGAAGACAGTCCCTCTACTCATTACAATGAGTTTGGATCAACTTTGATACCAACACCTTGTGTTGTAGTGATTGATACTGAAGTCATGTAAGTACCTTTAGCTGTAGCTGGTTTAGCTTTAGCCATTACATCGTGGAATGCTTTGAAGTTTTCAACGAGTTTGTCAGCGTCAAATGATACTTTACCGATAAGAGCTTGTACGATACCTGCCTTGTCAGCACGGTAAGTGATTTTACCACCTTTAGACTCTTCAACTGCTTTAGCAACATCCATCGTTACTGTACCAGTTTTAGGGTTTGGCATGAGGTTACGTGGACCAAGCACGCGACCAAGACGTCCAACAACTGCCATCATATCTGGAGTTGCGATAACAACGTCGAAGTCCAACCAACCACCGTTGATTTTAGCAACGAGGTCGTCTTCACCAACAAAGTCTGCACCAGCAGCTTTTGCTTCTTCTGCTTTAGCACCACGTGCGAAAACAAGAACGCGTGAAGTTTTACCAGTACCGTTTGGCAATACCATTGCACCACGGATTTGTTGATCAGCTTTACGTACGTCGATGTTCAAGTTGTAAGCAACTTCAACTGACGCGTCAAATTTAGCGAAGTTAGTTTCTTTTGCAAGAGCAACAGCTTCTTCTACGCTGTACAATTTTGTGCTGTCGATTTTTTCAAGAGCAGCACGCAAGTTTTTGCTTTTTTTAGCCATTTTATATGTCTCCTTGTAATCAGATAATCTTGGGTGCTACTTAGTCAGTAACAGTGAATCCCATAGAACGAGCAGTACCTTCGATCATACGCATTGCAGCTTCAAGAGATGCAGCGTTCAAGTCAGGCATTTTAGTTTCAGCAATTTCTTGTACTTGTGCACGAGTAACTGTTGCAACTTTAGTTTTGTTTGGTGTACCTGAACCTTTTTCAACACCTGCAGCTTTTTTCAAAAGAACAGCAGCTGGTGGTGTTTTAGTCACGAAAGTGAATGATTTATCTTCATACACAGAGATAACGACTGGGATAATCAAACCAGCTTGGTCAGCTGTACGAGCGTTGAACTCTTTAGTGAATCCCATGATATTGATACCTGCTTGACCAAGTGCTGGTCCGACTGGTGGAGCTGGAGTAGCTTTACCTGCAGGAATCTGAAGTTTTACGAGTTTTTCGACTTTTTTAGCCATGATATAAAATCCTCCTATTGTGGTTTTGGCGGTAATTAAAGATTTTTACCTCCCACAAATATGCGCATTTACACATACCTTTTTATTATACACGATTTCAGGAAAAATGCAAGCTTTATGTTTACTTTTTTTTATTTTTTTAATAGAATATAAGTATGTTATTACTGAAAATTGCAGCGGTTGTTTATCCAATTGTTACGCTGATTATTTCAATTCTATTTGTCAAATTATTAAAGTTAAATAAGAGGGGTTGGAACTTTGCAGACCTGGCTTTTCCTATGTTCGCTTTTGAATTTATCATCCTAACAGATAAGCTCTACTACAGCAGCCTGCTACCCCACCTACTGCTAGCTCTTTCTCTGCTCTTGCTGATTCTGCTAACTGGCACTCTCTATAAAAAAAGAGAATTAGACTACAAGCGTTTTTTCAAGGTTTACTGGAGGGCTGGTTTTCTCCTGATCTTTCTCATGTACATCGGTCTTCTCGTCGCCATCTTTACCCAAAAATAAGCAATCCCTCCTGAGAAATTATCAGAAGGGATTTTTTCTATTCATGAATTTCTAATGGTAGACCATCTGGGTCAAAGAAGAAGGCCATCTTCTTGCCATCAAAATCGTCATATCGTAGGGCTTCGTGGGGAATGTCCAAGCGGTCAAACTCCGCCAGACAGGCCTCGACATCTGCGACCTTAAAAGCTAAATGCCGCAGGCCTGTGTATTCTGGTTGAGGCATTTTGGGGCGCAAGGGGGCGTCTGGCTTGATAAAGATTTCCAAGACCAGATTGCCCTTTCTGACATTGAAAAGAATGTCATTTTTTTCTGGGCGAATATGCTCATCCAGCTGTTCAAAGCCCAATTTGTCCACATAAAATTCTCTAGTTTTGTCATAATTACTGCCGATAATGGCAATGTGGTGCACCGTTTCAAAGGTCATTACTGTGTCTCCAATACTTTTCTAGGTTTAGTCCCTTCGGCTGGACCGATGACGCCAGCTGCCTCTAATTCTTCCATCAAACGGGTTGCGCGGTTAAAACCGACCGATAGGCGGCGCTGGATCATAGATGCGGAAGCCTTTTGCGTTTCGATGACGAGGGCACGCGCCTCATTGAAGAGAGGGTCACCCTCAGAAGCTCCGCCATTGTCATCGAATCCACCATCGCCTTCTGCTACTTCGCCCGGATCAAAGGACTCGTCGTATTCGGCATCGGCCTGGGCCTTGACAAAGCTGACAATCCGCTCGACATCATCGTCCGAGATAAAGGAGCCTTGTAAGCGAATTGGAGCCGACTCGCCAATAGGATGGAAGAGCATGTCCCCGCGACCAAGGAGTTTTTCGGCGCCATTTTCTCCCAAAATGGTCCGCGAATCCGTGCCCGATGCGACCGCAAAAGCCACACGAGACGGCACATTGGCCTTGATCAGACCTGAAATAACATCAACAGATGGACGCTGGGTCGCTAAAATCATGTGAATGCCCGCCGCACGAGCTTTTTGCCCCAGACGGATAATGGCATCCTCCACTTCCTTGCTGGCGACCATCATCAGGTCAGCCAACTCGTCCACGATGACGACAATCAAAGGTAGGGGAATTTGTTTTTCCTCGGAACGGCTGTTAAATTCCTCAACCTTGGCATTGTAGCCTTCAAGGTTACGGACGCCGATATGACTGAAGAGTTCGTAGCGTTTCTCCATCTCGTCCACCACCTTTTGCAGGGCGCGCGCTGCCTTACGAGGATTGGTCACAACAGGGATGAGCAGGTGGGGAATATCATTATAGACCGACAATTCAACCATTTTGGGGTCAATCATCATAAACTTGACTTGGTCAGGACTGGCCTTCATCAAAATAGAAGAAATAATACCGTTGACCGCGACAGATTTACCAGAACCGGTCGATCCTGCTACCAGCAAGTGAGGCATTTTGGCAAGGTCAAAGGATTTGACAGAGCCATTGACTGCTTTTCCAAGCGGAATTTCCAAGAGTTTGTTAGCATCCGTCTTAGATTGTTCCCAAAGTTCACGGAAGGGCACCATAGCCACTTCGGAATTGGGTACCTCGATACCGACCAAGGATTTGCCCGGAATTGGCGCCTCAATACGGACATCTTTGGCAGCTAGAGCCAGAGCCAAATCATCCGCCAAATTGGAAATCCGATTGACGCGGACACCGACAGCGGGTTTTAATTCATAACGGGTGACCGACGGTCCGATTTCTGCCCGCTCCACGACCACCTTGATACCAAAGCTGGCAAAGGTGTCTTCTAAAATCTTAATGTTCTGTCGGACCAGACGTTTTTCATTGGACTGGCTTTTGGCCTTGATTGGCGCAAAGAGGTCAATGGACGGCAATTTGTAAGCCAAGCGTTGCTTGAGCTTGGGTTTGAAGTCGATTTGAACTTCGACATCATCCACTTCTTCTGGAAGGTCAGCGCTTGCCTGTGCTTCCTCATCCTCAACCAGCATAACTGGAAATTCATCTTCTACCTCTTCTAAATGATCGTATTCTGAAATAATGGGCACTTGAACTGGTTCCGCGTCTAGAATTTCACCCGTTTCCAAATCGACTGGCCTATCCAAGGCTAATGATTCTTCTTCCTCCAAACGCAGACGCTCTTCCTCCAAGCGAGCCAATTCTAGCTGGCGTTTTTCTTCTCGCTCGGCCCGCTTCAACTCCCGAAGCTCTGCCCTTTTTAACTGGCCCTCCGTCATCTTATCCTTGAGAACTGCCAGGCCATCGGCCACATCGTAGACAGACCATGGACTCATAAAGAAAATACCAAAGGCAATCAATAGAAGACCGATGAAAAAGGAGCCTAGATTAGAAAATAGGAAGGCAATGGGCATATAGAAGGCGCTACCCAGCAGGCCTCCACCCAGAAACTCCTTGACCTGAAAACGCGACAGCTCATTCAAACTCAGCCGCAAACTATAGGTAAAGAGGTCCGACCCACTGTAAGAAACATCCAAATAGGCCTGAAAGCCTATCAGGAGACCGGCCACAATCAGGTAAAAGCCCGAAATCATCCCTTCTCTGCGCTGCCAAAATTGGGGGAAGACAAAGTAGACTAGAAGTCCTGCCAGGACTAGATAGGATAGGCTACCAAATAGCAGGCGGAAGACATTGTAGGCCGTCACACCAAAGGCACCCAGCCGACTAGCTGTCAATATAACGAATAAGACGCCAAAAATCCGAATCAAGATTTTTTTGACCCTGTCTTGTTGGGCTATTTCAGCCTTGGTCGGCCGCCTTGTTTTCTTTCCTTTTTTATTTGCTTGTTTCATTACAACCTCAACTTTCTCAATCTCTTTATTTTACCATATTTTTAGTCCGAATTCAGGCTAGAAATGCAGGTACTGACGAGACGAGAAAGAGAGAATCTTTCGACTCTCCCCGCACTTTTATTTTGTCTTTTCAACATTCAAGATTTTCACCTGGTAGCTTCCAGCTGGTGTCTCAATCAGAGCCACCTCTCCAGTCTTCTTACCAATCAAGGCGTGACCGATAGGACTTTCATTTGAAATCTTATTGGCAAAGGCATCCGCACCAGCAGCACCAACGATGTGATACACTTCCTCGTCTGTTTCACCGATTTCTTGAACAGTAACTGTCTTACCGATAGCCACTTCATCTGCTGCAACAGCATCGCTATTGACAATTTCCGCATACCGAATCTTGTTCTCGATAGTTGAAATTTGACCCTCTACAAAAGCCTGCTCATCTTTAGCTGCTTCGTATTCAGAGTTTTCCGAAAGGTCTCCGTAAGAACGGGCGATTTTAATACGCTCCACAATCTCCGGACGACGGACCAACTTCAGTTCTTCTAATTCTTTTTCCAACAATTCCTTTTCTTCCAAGGTCATTGGATAGGTTTTTTCTGCCATTTTTACTTCCTTTTCATGTTTGTCAGGGATGAAAACAAAATTATGCGGAAAATCCACATAATTTTGCCTCAACCTTATTGATTATTTAATTTGCTATTTACGTGTGTTTCAACGTTTTGATTGTGCTCGTCAAATGAAGCGGTAAAATACACTTCTCCAGTCGTCACATCTGCTACAAAGTAGAGATAGTCTGTCTGGTTTGGATTGATGGTCGCCTGAATAGCTGCTAAACTTGGACTTCCTACAGGACCAGGCATTAGACCTAGGTGTACGTAGTTGTTATAAGGTGAATCAATCGCAGTGTCGATTCCTGCATCCTCAGCCAAGGTTGTCTTCTCACCCAGTTTGCCCATTGCATACAAAACAGCGATGTTAGACTGCAATGGCATGCCGATGTTCATACGATTGTAGAAAGTACTTGCGATATTCCGACGGTCCTCGTCTGTAGAACCTTCCTTTTCAACCAGTGAAGCCATGGTCAATACTGAATTCACATCCAATCCCTTGTTTGGAAGCTCCGCATAGTATGGTTTCAAGGCAGTATTGGTCGCCGCAATCATATCTTCTACCAATTGCTCAATAGTCGTGTCTTCGTAATACTCATAAGTAGCTGGAAAGAGATACCCTTCCAACTGATACTTGACACCACTATCCGCTGCAGGCAGGCTTGCAAAGAGGTCTGGATAAGTCTCTGTCATTCGCGTGATGAAAGCTGGGTCCTGAACCGTTGCCATAAAGGCATCCGAGCTAAATGGAGATTCCGTTTTTTCATCCTCTGAAGCACTATTTTGGGTAATCGCTTGAGCAATCTGCTCAATGGTGTACCCCTCAATAACCAGGATTTTACCTGATGCAGGTTTTTCAGCGACTGGAGTTCCACCCTCTTGCAACTTCTTAGCCAGATCTTCTACAGACATGGCCTGGTTCAAATTATAGAAACCACTCTGGAAGCTATTATAGCTCTTTAATTTAGAGAAGTAGTTAAAGACTGTCGCATTCTTAATCAGCTTATTTTCTAAAAGAATTTGACCGATTTGACTAGTAGAAGAACCTTCTGGAATTTCCACTTGAATAGTCTCTGAAGCTTCCACATTGACTGGTTCTAAGCTTGACTTGACATAGAAGAAACCAGCAACCAAGGTAGCCACTAGGGCCAAGGCAACCAAGGAAACAATGGTCCCGACAATTTTCTTAGCTGTTTTATCTTGTTTCTTCTTAACTTGCTTGGTCGCACCGCGTCTTCTTGCCAAAGGTTCTTCCTTTTCAACAACAGGAGTCACTGGTTCAGGTTGAGGAGTTACTGCAGGAGCAACCTCTACCTCATCTCTTGTAAATACCGGCTCATCTTCCAATGGAGGTAAAATCATCGGTTCAGTTTGAGGAAGTGGCTCTTCTTCGGCTATTTCCGGATAATCCATTCCAGCCGCAATGGTCCGCAACTGTTGCAGACTGCGCTCGACCGTATCTTCCAATGGAGGTTCTACTGTCTCGTTCCCCTCTTCTTGAGAAAATTCTGGCGCGATTGGAGGCTGTTCAACTTCCTCTTCCTTGACCGACAAATCCACTTCAACCGCTTTCGGAAGCAAATCTTCTGCAATCTTTGGTATAACCTTTGTTTCTTCAAGGCCAACCTCGTCCTCAAAAGCAATCTTGTTAATCCGAATGGTTTGTGGCGCTGTTTCTTTTGTTTGTTCCAAGGCTTCTGTCAAAGGCAGATGCGTTGGAGTTGCTTGCTTCTTCTCTGTAGATTCTTGTAAGGATTCAACAATATCCTGTCTACTCGGAAGGTCCGAATCTGTGTTTTGGCGTTTTGATTTCAATTCCTCTAGTTCTCTTAATATCTGATCACGAAAACTAGCAGATTGTGTGTCTTTATCTTCAAAATCCTTTGGCACAATACTACTCCTTTCACACAATTACCCTTTATTATATCTTAAAAAAATTACAAAATCAAGGAATTTAAAGCCATTAACACGACATTGTATGAAAAAATGCATGCAACCATTTTCTGATAACATGCAACGTTTTTTTATCATTATTTCATTCAATTCTCCAAGTTATTAGTGACAACTGAGCGTTTTGCGGGATTCCCATAGCACACGTTGAGGAGACAGGAATTCCCTTAATCCCGTCTAAAAATATCCCGTGTATAGACTTTGTCTGTCACATCATCCAAATTGACATCATAACGGTTGGCCACAATCGCCTGGCTCACTTCCTTAAATTTCTTTAAGTTGTTGACAACTTTGGAGCCAAAGAAGGTCGAACCATTTTCCAAGGTCGGTTCAAATATTATGACCTTAGCCCCCTTGGCCTTCAAGCGCTTCATCACCCCTTGTATCGAACTCTGACGGAAATTATCCGAATTGCTCTTCATGGTCAAGCGGTAAATGCCAATCGTAATCTCTTTCTCCACTTCCTGATGAAATTGATCATGGCCTGAATAGTCGTAATAGCCTGCCAATTTCAAGACTTGATCGGCAATGAAATCCTTACGAGTACGGTTGGATTCCACGATGGCAGTCATCATATTCTGAGGCACCTTATCATAGTTTGCTAAGAGTTGTTTGGTGTCTTTAGGCAGGCAGTAGCCCCCATAGCCAAAGGAAGGATTGTTGTAATGGTCTCCAATCCGAGGATCCAAGCCAATCCCGCGGATGATGGATTCGGAGTTCAAGCCCTTCATCTCTGCGTAGGTATCCAACTCATTGAAATATGAAACACGCAGAGCCAGATAGGTATTGGCAAAGAGCTTAACTGCTTCTGCTTCAGTTGCACCCATATACAGGACCTCAATCTGGTCTTTCAGAGCTCCTTCTTGTAAGAGCATCGCAACTTTTTTAGCAGCCGCAATGGTCTCTGGAGCATCATCGTGTTCATAGGAAACAATAATCCGTGAAGGATAGAGATTGTCATACAAGGCTTTGGATTCCCGTAAAAATTCTGGACTGAAAAGAATGTTCTCGGTACCAAACTTCTTACGAACCGACTGTGTAAAGCCAACAGGAATGGTGGACTTGATGACCATTAGGGCTTGAGGATTGACCTTCATGACCATCTCAATGACTGCCTCCACATGACTGGTATCAAAATAATTCTCCGCGCTATCATAGTTGGTCGGTGCAGCAATGATGACAATTTCGGCTTCTTTGTAGGCTGTTTCGGCATCCAAGGTCGCAACCAGGTCCAGGTCCTTTTCCGCCAAGTACTGCTCAATGTAGTCGTCCTGAATCGGTGATTTCCTAGCATTGATCAAATCAACTTTTTCAGGAATCACATCGACCGCAACAACTCGATGGTGTTGCGCCAAGAGAACGGCATTGGACAGACCAACATATCCGGTACCTGCAACAGCAATATTGGTTTTTTCAACTCTCATTTCTGAAGAAGTGTTGCTATTTGTTACAAATAGGGATGCAAGATCAAATTCCAAGACTTGTGCCAATCTTTCTATTTGAGGGATAGATGGAAGGTAATTCCCCTTCTCAATCCGACTGATCATGGCGCGGTTGATGCTGGTTACATCAGCCAATCCCTGCTGGGATAATCCTTTATTTTTGCGTTTTTCCAACACAACTTCTGACAAAGCAGATTGTGAAAAAGATATTGTGTTCATTATTTTTACCTCGATGATTGATGTCTTCATAGTATAACGTTTGTTGTTTTTAAAATCAATTTATCAGTTCCGGAGATATCGGACTATCTAAATAGATATATATAATAACAAAAAAGGCTCTATAATTACTGTAGTGGGTAAATCCACTGTAGAGATTATGTAGCCTTTTTGAGTGTATACAAAAAATCCCATATGACCTATAATGAAAAGCAACCACACTCACATTAGAAAGACTCATATGGAACTACTTCATCATACCACAGAACTAATCGGAATCAAAGACAAAAACATCAAAATTCTCTTCGTTTTAAAACATCAGACCCATCTGGAAATTCGAGCAAGGCTGGATTATGACAGCCCTAGCTGTCCTCATTGCCAAGGGAAGTGTATCAAGTACGATTTTCAAAAGTCGTCAAAGATTCCGATTTTGGATTGTCAGGGCTTTCCGACCCTCCTTCTGCTTAAGAAACGACGGTTTCAATGCAAATCTTGCCAAAAAGTGACTGTATCTGAGACACCCCTAGTCAAGAAAAACTGTCAGATTTCCCAACCTATTTGGGAGAAAGTCACACAACTCTATACAGAAAACATGACCAATATAGCCATCGCTAGGAGACTACATATCTCCGTGTCGGTCGTCCAGAGGAAACTGGCTCAATTTCAATTTGAGAATGATTTTATGAAATTACCAAAAGTCTTAAGCTGGGATGAATTTAGTCGGAACAAGGGAAAACTCGCCTTTATTGCTCAGGATTTTGAGACGAGATCGATTGTGACCATTCTTGACAACAACCGCCAAACCACCATCAAGAACTATTTCTACAAGTATCCTAGGGCGGTCAGAGAAACTGTCGAGGTCGTAACAGTGGACATGTCGGGTAGCTATATTCCTATCATCAAACAGTTATTTCCAAATGCGAAAATTGTCCTTGATAGATTTCACATTATCCAACACCTGAGCCGTGCTATGATGACGACTAGAATTGATATTATGAAGACTTTCGATACGCGTTCCCTACCTTATCGATCCATGAAAAATCACTGGCGTATTCTCCAAAAAGATAGCCGTAAACTGTCTCTGAATAGCTTCTATTCCCGAACTTTTGGGCAAACAGTAACACCGAGAGAGGTTATCCAGAAGACATTGAATTTCTCTGTGGAACTGAAATTCTATTACGAACTCTATCAGATCCTCCTCTTCCATTTCCAAGAGAAGAACTTGAAACATTTCTTCGATCTTCTAGAGGACAATCTGAATCTTGTCAATCCAACCTTTAGGACTGTTTTTAAGACATTTCTAAAGTATAAAACGTACATCACGAACATCATGGAGCTTCCATATTCCAACGCTAAACTGGAAGCGACCAATAAACTCATCAAAGATATCAAGAGGCAAGCGTTCGGATTTAGGAACTTTACGAACTTAAAAAACAAAATATATATTGCTTTGAATATACAAAAAGAGAGAACGCATATCGTCCTCTCTAGGTGTTACCTTTTCATCTACCCACTACAGTTGACAAAGAGCCAGATTTTCTTATCAAAAACTTCCAGAGTCAATTAAGACTTTGGAAGTTTTTAATATAATTCACTATCGGGCGGTTACTATTTTACATCAACATTCCTATAAATGCTCATCATTAAATCGTTTCCAACATTGATATACATCAGCTTCCTCATAGTCACCAATTGTAGCAATGCGTTCTTCATCCATAGTTTTCTGCAAATAACTATCAAAATCCCCAATGACTTTGGCTGGTACTCCTGCAACAATTGAATTATCAGGAATATCTTTCGTTACAATAGCACCTGCAGCAACAATGACATTCGAACCAATTTTAACGTCGCCCATGATGATCACATTAGCGCCAATAAAAACATTATCACAAATTTCTATGCAAGAATATTTTTTAGTAAACTTATGAGAATTGTTGGGAAGGTGGTTTAACATTTTATGAATGACATCATGATTAATAAATTTTACACCCGCTGCTACCACAACATTATTACCAAACTTAATCAATTTTGCATCTTGTGGAATAATCCGTGGTTGAAAAAAGAAATGTTCTCCAACACTTTGAAAAATGCCATGCTTCACTAAATAATCAGTACGCTTTATTGCACTTTTAATTAAAGCAACTCTAATCTTTGTGAATAAAAAATTCTTCGCCATTTATTATCCTTTTTTATTACGTACAAATTCTAAAATATTTTCATAATCTTCTACATAGTCGACTTCTGCCCAAAAATTCCCAGTAACAGGCGAAACATAGATTGGTTCTTTCTCTGTCATAGAATACAAAATTTCTTCCCACCATTGACCATGTTCCTGACGATTAATCTTGTCTAAAAGTTTCTCTTTGAACTTAGGTAAAAACTCTTTACGAATGATTGCAGCTCCAATATATTCACCCGTAGTCTCCTCAACAGTCAGGTCTTTACCATAGCGCATCAACGTATCCGATTCATAGTAGAATTTATAGTCAGCCTCTTCTTTTCGTGATTCATCAGAAAAAAGAACTGGTGACTTTTTCTCTTCCAAAATCTTGTCTAACGTGTTAGTATCTAAAAATACATCCGCATTCATGATAAACAAATCATCATCAAGTTCTTCCTGTGCAAACCAAAGGGAAGCGATACTATTCGTCACATCATAGAAGGGGTTGTAATAAAACTTCACATCATAATTTTTCAACACTTCACGAATAGCATGTTGCCGATAACCAAGAATAATTGAAATATCATGGAAACCGTAATGATTAAACATAGAGATTGTATATTCAATCAATGTTTGATTTTCCGTTAAATTAACCGTACATTTCGGTCTGTCTTGAATATAGCGACTAATTCGAGTTCCACGACCGGCAGCGAGTAAAATAATTTTCATTACTTAATAATCCCTTCTTTTTGTAACTGTTCTAATGCACTAAAGAGTGTATCATAGTCGCCTTTTGTCAAATGTCCAATGTGTCCTACACGAAACACTTCATCACTCAAGGCACCGCCATTGGGACAAACCCAAATATTAAATCGGCTCTCTAATTCTTTAAATATTTGTCTTGCAGACACTCCAACAGGAACTCGCAGTGCTGTGACAGCATTTGATTTTGAATCTGTAATAAATTCAAAATTATATTTCGCAATACGATCTCGGAAATATTTTGCCAAATCATTAGACTGTTGAATTTGTTTTTCAATTCCAACTTTTGAGATTCGTTTCAATTTATCGTGTAACTGTAAAATGATTCCAACTGCCGGAGTAAATGGTGTTTGACCACGCTCCCCATCTTTCAGAGCCCGTTTTAAATTTTGATAGTAAGTTGGACTTTCATTATGATTAATCCGCTCTTGAGCCTTTTCAGAACATAAAATTAGAGAGAGACCTGGTGGCAAAGCCAGAGCCTTTTGAGAACCAGTAATTAAGATATCAATATTAAACTCATCAAATCGAATTTCATCAGCTAAAAAAGCGCTAATCGCATCTACCACAAAGAACAAATTGTTTTTCTTACATAGATTACCAAGCATCTCAATATCGTACAAAACACCAGATGACGTTTCGTCTGCATTGACAACTAAGCCAGTAAACGTTGCAAGATCAATATTTTCAAAATGGTCTAGCGTTACTGACTCACCAAATTGCAAATTAATTGCCTCGTAAGGAATTCCATAGCAGTCAGCAATTTCACAAAATCGTGTACCAAAACTACCACCATTGATGATAAGCAATTTATCTTCTTTAGTAAAGCAATTTAAAATAGTCGCATCCATGGCTAATGTTCCTGAACCAGTCAATGTAATCAATCTTACTTGATCATTAGCTAATGCAAGACTCCTCACCATAGTTTCATTTTCCAACATGATACGGGAAAAGTCATCTGTTCGGAAATAGGGTACTTCCTCTGCACCTAATTGCTTTGTTTCTGAGTCCATCATAACTGGACCAACTGAAAAGTTTAACATATTATGCCCTCTTTCTAAAAAAATTATAAAGTTCCCAAAAATCTTTTTTAAATATAATGTAAATAAATCCAATGTAAGCTATTATAGATATCAGTATTAAAATAATGTCCATTCCGAGATTACTTACTACAACTAGCTTCATCAAATAGATTTCGATAATCAAAAAGAATGTCGCGACAATTGGATGCAAAACAGATTGAATCATCCTGAAATTTAACCTAGAGTGCACTTTACGAACAAAGAACATTGTCAACAAAATCTGTACAAAAACAACTAAAAGACGCGTGACTAAAAAAGTATGAAAACCGAATTGTGCACCAGCAAAACAAAATACTAAAATAGCAATTAATTGAGCAACCTGTGATATAAACAAAATTTTTGGCTTTCCAAGTGCCTTAAATGTCTCACCGTTTATCAAAATAAATACAATATTTAATCCGTAATAAATAGCGATAATTCCTAATACATCGGCCGATGGAAGCCAACTGCTACCAAAAAGGATCGATACAATCGTTTTTCTAAATAAAAACATTCCAGCGGACATTGGAAATACTATATAGGCTGCTAACTTTGCAATTAGTGAGTATGTATCTTCAAAATAATCAGGTTTATTTCTAAGAGATGACAGAGTTGTAAATACAACAGACATAATAGTCGCACTTATGATGGACATGATTGAAATGACCATATTTGAAGGGTTTTTAAATAGACCTAATTGATAAGTTGAGAAATAAATTGATACAAAGAAGGTATCAACCCAGATTATCATCCAATATACAATCCCTTCACACATTGACCAAAAACAAAAACTATATATTTTTTTCAAAGTTTCAACAGGATAAGAAAACGTTGGTCGCCAGTCAGAAAAATATAATAAGACAGCCGAATTAATCAACGCATTTAATAAGTTCCCAATACAGACAGCCCAATACGATTTTAAAGTGAAGGCAAGAGGTAAAGTGATAAACAATGGAACTAGAGTGTAGAGCACACGTACATAAAAATGTATTTTAAACTTAAAACGCTTTTTAATAAGAGCATTCTGAATAGCAGAAAAACTTGTAATAATTATATTAAGACCAGCGATTCTAAGCAATAATTCCTTTGAACTTCCGAAAAGCAATCGACTTACTGATCCAGAAAAAACAAAAATTATAGTATAAATCAGAACTGATAATATAAAATTACTCCAAAATGAAACGTTAAATACGTCATTTTCCTCTTTACTATCATCAAAATGATGGTGGATTACATATTTAGAAAAACCCGAATCTGTAAAAATATCACAGAAACTTAATAGCATTGTAATAGATGCAATGACACCAAAATCTTCAGGAGTTAGCAAACGAGCTAGAATCATCGTTGTAATTGGACCAATCAATTTAGAAACTATTTCTGCTAATGAAGCCCACTTAACTGACGAACTAATTACGTTATCATCAACTGTATTTTCTATTTTATACATCTATTTTCTTACCCTCTTTACTTTGATCATATATTTAGTTATAAAATATATGATTATCAAACTAATCCATAACATTGGGTCAAATATCTTTAGAATAACACCATCTGTCCTTCCCCTTGGTGTACGTAAAAATGCCATAAATATAACAAAGGCAATTAAAAATTTATAAGGAGATTTTAATGAAAAATCTTCTAGCTTAACAAATAAAAACGAATAAATTATGTTAATAATAAATAATCCGAGCCAACCAAAATCCAAATATACTTCTGCAATATAACTGGAACCTCCTCCGATTCCCAAAAGATATTGAGATTTGTACAAAATATATGATAAAACATCTGATAAACTATTCCCGTTAATTGCCTTTTCAACGCTAGCACCGCTATAATATATCGTTCCAAATAATTTACTACCAATATTTTTATTAAAAAACGATATTGTTGAGTCTAACGAATAAAATCTATCTGTGGGTATATAGTTACTATATTTAAAAATCCTTTTAGGTATATTAATGCTAATACCTTGATCAAAGCTAAACTTCGTTATTAATTGAATTGGACTCGTTGTCTCAACTGACTCATTAAAGCGAAGATTATTATAAGCTGATAGCATAGCAATGATAATGAATCCCAATATAACATAATATTTTAAACTTCTTTTACGAATCCATTTTTCAGACTCAGACTTAGCCAAACTATTCCTAAGAATAAAATAAGTCAATATTGATAAAATACCAATAACAAATTCAAATCGAGCCCCTGTTCCTAATGTTAAAATTAAATAAATAGTATATAACATCAATGGAAGCCTGACTTCTTTTTTGGTAGGTAATGTTCCTAAAAATAGATAGAAAGCAAATGGCGCTATGTCTCCTATTTTTTTTATGATTGTTGGAACTTTCGCCTCAACATCAACATATATACTGGCATAACCATTTTGAATAACATAAAATATTGTTCCTAAAACAGAAATAACTAAAAATACAAAAGTTGATAAAAATAACACTTTACTAGCTAAGCGAACTTTTTGTATACTAACACTATCTGCATTCATAATTTGCATATTCCTAGATATCGATTTACCTAGTAGAATATAGGATGAAACTAAAACAATTAAACTAAATAATACTATTTGTTGTCCTGAAATGCTCTCTTGGAGAGTAAAACGATAGGGTTCCTTGAAAATACCAAGAATTATTAAAAGACTTCTTCCAATTAAAAAATTAAAAAAAGCCAAAAGGTAAATAAAAAAGAATACTCTATTATAAATATCTAAGAGACAATAAATAATTCCAATTCCCCACATCGTAACAATAGCATATACATAAAGATTTTCTGATTGATTAACATAAGCAGTAATAACTAATATCATTTCTACAATCATCAAAGCTGAAAGTAAAATAAAACTATTTTTCAAAACTAGATTTTTCTGCATATTTTGCTTTAAACCCTTCCTTTATGATTGCAATAATCTTATCAAATTCCTCTTCTGTTACATCTTTTACATGATCATTAACACACACTATTTTCTTTTTAGAAGTTTTGACAAACTGATGAACTTTCTGTGCATCATATTCGTTTTCAACTAAGAATCTACGTCCAAAATTCACACTACGTGGAAAAAAACGATTACTAGCAACCTGCCAATCTTTTACCAACCACTGGTTTACGTCTGTCTTAAAATTTCTAACTCTATTTAAACTAGTGTTATGTAAAAGTTCCGTTTCTTTATTCCAAATTTCTTCAAAGGTAGATTTTAAAAAGGAAGTATGTAAATGATGCTCGTAGAAGCCAACAAATCGTCCCCATGGAATAAAAATTAAATTTAGTAGGTTTAATAAGCCATAGCGATAGTTAAACCAAGAAAAAAGATTTGATTTTATGACTTGATGCTTTTTAAAATGTTGATTAATGATACTTGTATTATTAATCAACAAACTTGAAATTGCGTCATATCTAGCAGGTGCAACAGGATTTTGGATTGCACATTCCCTTGGCAAGTCATTGACAAAAAAATCAGCTGGCTTTACCTCATTCAACAAGAAAAAGTCATCATTAAAATACACGAATTTTTCAGATAAATCATTAATTCTATGTAAATTGAGTTCTATGACATGAGAAGAGAAAGTGGGTAGATATTCCTTTGGAATATAATCCTCATGTTTTACGATAACAAGTTTAGGATGATCAATATTTAAAAAATCAGGTAAATGCCCATATGTTATAAAATAAATTTTATTAACCCATGGAGCATTTTTTTCAATTGCTCTAAACCAATACTTGAGTAATCCCCAATCACGATAGTCATTATCAATAAATATCTTGTCAGAGTACTTTAGACGATCTTTTTGCCAAACTTCATCATAACCATCAACCCATGGAATTACAAAATCAATTTTATTCATATTAAACCCTTTATTATTTCTTAAATAGCAAATCAATACATGTATTTGTTGCATCTCCTCCATACTGAACATGCTTCGATTTAAACATTCTAGTTTTTTCTATTTGCTCATCAAAGTTAATATGGACAATACGAGATAGTAAATCATCTTCTGTTCGGACAACACCATTTGGTATCTCTTTTTCTAAATCGTAATAGAACCCACGAATTTGTGCATATTCTTCATAATCATAGCCAAAACAAAACATTGGTTTTTCCAAAATACAATAATCTAACTGTATACTTGAATAATCTGATATTAAAATATCTGTAATTATCAGCAAATCATTAATCTTAGGATAATCAGTATAATTGAGCAAAAAATCATTGAAAGTGACATCCATTAGTTTTGTTGTATAAGAATGCGTCCTCAACAGCAACACATAATCATCTTTCAACTCATTCTCCCATTTCTTCCAATCAATTGGTGGAGTCAACTCATAATTGTCACCTAAATCGTTACTATCACGCCAAGTTGGGGCATACAATATAACTTTTTTATCTAACGGAATACCAAGCCGATTTTTTATTTCTGCAACTTTTTCAGCCGAAGCAGTATACAACTCATCATTTCTCGGTAAACCTGATGGAATCATCGCTGAATCACGAGTATTAAAGGCCTTTCGGTAAATATCAATTTCACTATCATTACTATAACACACATAGTTTGTGTTAGACCAGTCAAAATCGTTACGTGTACCTACATCATTTCCCATTTTATTGATAGCTATACCATGCCAGGTATTTAGAAAAATTGTATTTTTCTTTTTAAACGAAAGACCTCTCTCAATATTGACACTGGTAATCCAATACTTAGCCCTTAAACAAGTCAAAAAATATTCGAAAGTATCTGTTTTTACTTCTAAGTGATTTCCAGGTATATGGTTTTTATAAATATCATCAACAGCCCATACTAGTTGATAATCGCTAAACGAAGAATCTTCAATCATTGCTTCATAAATCACCCTTGGACTATCATTATACTTTCTTGAATGTGCCGAGAACAAAACCAATTTATCATTCGTCTTCACAAACACCCCCAAAAACCTAAATAATGTTGAAAAAACAACTCTATATAAATATAAAAGAACATAGCTATGTTTCAACATATAATCAATTTTCTTTTTCATAATTCCTCATTTACACATAAAAATCTACTTTTCTGACAAAATAATGGACGTTTTAAAATCAACAACTTGGTAATCAAATTCATATTGAGAAAGTTGCACATCATACGTTAAATTACCAAATAACTTTTTAATCTGATTAACAGATTTCAATCTCCTAATTAAGGGATTGAAAAAAGAAGTCAGAAAAGTATTTTTCTGATGAACGCTTCTAATAGTTTTAACTAGACTTGAAGTGTTCACATATTCTTTATTTTGCGGAAAATAAAGACCTGAAAGTTCTAAATCAATGGTTTTTTTTACAAATTCAAGAAGATTATCGATGTAAATCATACTTCTTTGATTTTCTATTTTTGGAAAAACTAGGGTAATTTTTGCCAATTTTGATAATCTGGTGTAATTTCCAGTAGCTTTTGGTCCATAAACCATAGGAGGTCTCAAGATAACTATCTTGAAGGTAGATGTTTCTAGTTTTTTAAGTCCTTTTTCTGCTGCCAATTTACTCTTACCATAATACGTAGATGGTTTTTCTTCTGTTACCCTTGTAATATACTCTTCCTTATTTCCATACACGCTCATGCTACTTAAAAAAATAAATTGTCTTACCCCAGCATTTTTTGCTTTTTCAGCTAACCTTACAGGTAAGTCTCGATTTACTTCATCATACAATTGTTTATCTATTTTCTTTTCATTCTGATGAACAATTGCCGCAACATGAAAAATACTATCATATATTGAAAAATCAGTATTTATCCAGCTAGGGTCAACCATATCCAAAGTATCTACATGATACATATTTTTAGATTCCTTAAGCCATTTTTCAAGGGAAGTACCAATATATGAATTAGCACCTGTAATCAATACTTTCTTCATCTACTTGCCTTTCTTTTGACCCGTTCCACCTTCAACAACACCATCACTTTTTAAAACACTTACAAATGTTCCAAAAAAGCTCTTGATGTCAAACCATAAATTCATTCGTTTAACATACTCTCCATCAAGTTTTGCCTTGATATCAATCTCAAGCTCATCTCGCCCATTGATTTGAGCCCATCCTGTCAATCCTGGTCGAATATCATTTGCACCATATTTATCGCGTTCTTCAATCAGGTCATATTGATTCCAAAGGGCTGGCCTTGGGCCGATAATTGACATCTCTCCTTTAAAAATATTGAATAACTGAGGTAATTCATCTAAACTTGTTTTTCTCAAGAAGCCTCCCACTTTTGTAATCATAGCTGTTGGTTCTTTCAGTAAGTGGGTTGGCATATCACTTGGAGCATCTACATACATCGAACGAAACTTATAAATCATGAAGTGAGTTTTGTTTTTTCCAACACGTTTTTGTTTAAATAAAACAGGTCCTTTTGAATCCAGTTTAATAGCAACTGCAATCAACAAAAACACAGGACTTAATACAACAATTGCAAGTCCCGAAATGACCATGTCACTAACTCTTTTTAAAATTGGATACATCCTAATCTCCCTTAATCCTAAAATACTCAAAATACTGATTACATCAATCTTGTGCCGTCAGACAGGTTTCCAGCAAGTAGCCATTCTGCTCTCCCTACTCAACTTAGTCACGATAGGAACATACTTCATCTCATCTCCAATGATTAAAGGAACATGCCCATGCTTGAGACCTTCCTTAAACAGGATCAGTCGTTCCACTCGACCACTACAATCTTGAAGAGAGTGGATAGGTTCAAAACGTACATGAAAGTGAAGACTATCCTCAAAACCAATCGTATTAGTCTCATAGATATACCGTGTCTGGTCATTCTTCAGTTGACCACCTTTAACTGGTTTGAATTGAAAGCCAGCTCTATCTACACCTTATGGTAAAGACTACCTTCGACTCTGTTATCTTATTCTCTCCATAATCTATGACCTAACATATCTTACTTCATGAAAGCATTTCAACCTTCCTAGAATTTAAATCCCATTTAAACTCTAGGAAAGTAAAAATAACTTTTACTTTCTTAATCTTGTCGTGCGAAGTCAATCAAGACATTTTTCAATTCAACCTTATCTAGGGACAATAGGCGATCGATAAAGTCTTGGACTCGTTCCTTATCCTGATTGGTCACTCGACCAACGAAGATCTTTTCATGAACTTGTTCACTGATACGCTCTTCTGTTGATAAAAGCTCCTCGTAGAGCTTTTCACCAGGACGAATCCCAGTCTCTACTATCTGAATCTCTTCTTCTGTGTGTCCACTGAGTTTGATGACCTTACGGGCCAAGTCCAAGATGTGTACAGGCTCACCCATGTCCAGGACAAAGACCTCACCACCATTGGCCATGTAGCCAGCCTGGATGACCAATCGACTGGCCTCCGGAATGGTCATAAAGTAGCGGGTCATGCGGTAGTCCGTGACCGTCACTGGTCCACCGTTCTTGATTTGTTCCTTGAAGAGCGGTACCACACTACCCCGGCTTCCGAGTACATTCCCAAATCGGACTGCTACAAACTGGGTCTTACTGTCTCCATTCAAGCCGGTTACAATCATTTCAGCCACACGTTTGGTCGCTCCCATAACATTGGGTGGATTGACCGCCTTGTCCGTTGACACCATGACAAATTTGTCAACGCCTGCTTCTTTTGCAGCCTCTGCCACATTCTTGGTCCCAAAAATATTGTTTTTGACCGCTTCATGTGGATTGAACTCCATCAGTGGAACATGCTTATGTGCCGCTGCATGATAGACAACGTGGGGCTGGAATTCCTTCATGACCGAGAACATCAAGTCTCTGTCTTGGATATCAGCTATGACAGGAATGAGTTCTATTTCTTCTCCATAGAGACTCACCATCTCCCGATGAATCAGATAGATCGAATTTTCCCCGTGACCGACCAAAATCAGACGATCCGGCTTGAACCGTGCCACCTGTCTACACAGCTCCGAACCGATAGAACCTCCGGCTCCAGTAACCAAGACCGTCTTATCCTTGAAATAACTGCGTAATTTTTCCTGATCCAAGACCACTTCAGGGCGGCCCAACAGATCTGCAATATCAATCTCCTTGAGGGAGCTAACTGAAATATTGCCCGCAATGATGTCCTCTATACTAGGCATGGAATTGACCTTAACGTTCACTGAATTACAGATTTCGACTAAGGATTCTCGCTCTTTACCGGGTAATGATGGAATGGCGATGGTGACTTGCTCAATCTCCAAATCCTTGACCAAAGCTGGTATGTCCGTGCGATTTCCGATTACCTTGACATTGCGAATATAGCTATTGAACTTACTTGGATCCGCATCCACAATACCTACCAAATCAAAATCCAACTTGCGCTCGATAACGGTATTGATGAAAAGCTGTCCTCCATCACCAGCACCAACAACCAGAGTACGAACTGGCCTTCGTGTATTTGACTTGGACTTAGACTTTCTATCATGGATGGCACGCCAAGTTAGACGGGGTACCACCATGAAGACAAAGGTCAAAATACTTGAAGTGAGAATAAAGCGATAGGAGAACGTTTGCCAAAGGAAGAAGGATGAGAGCAAGAGAAAGCCATAGGCCATCGCTACGCTTAATCCAATCTTAAAGAGTGACTCATAGTCAGTGTAGCGTGTAATAAGTGAAAAGACCTTCAAGTAAATAGATAGGGCTAGGTAGACAATGGTCACTAGAACAAATCCAACTTTCAGCTGTTCATTCGGCAAGTCTATAATAACCCCTAAAAAGAGCATACTCAATACAAAGGATAGGGCAATCGACATGAGATCGAATCCCAATAAAATGATTCGTTTTACTGATCGTGACATATCTCTAAATTACCGATTGATTAGGTCTATTTCTTTCCGTAGTTTCCATAATTTCCATAGGCACCGTAAGCACCGTATGAACCGTATTTTTCCAACTTGGTGTCAAATTTATTTAAGATAACGCCAAGGAATAGAGTCCCTGTTTGCTCGAGTTGCTCTTTGACTTTTTGTAGAGCTTTCCGTTTGATTTTTCCAGCTTCTGCCACTGTCAAAACAGCATCACACTTTTGAGCAATGATGGCTGCATCAATGACCATCCCAAGCGGGGCACAGTCGACGATGACATAGTCGAAATAACGACGGAGGGTCGCAAGGAGGTTTTCGAAATTCTTGCTTTGCAAGAGGGCTGTGGGGTTTGGCGATATCTTCCCTGCCTCGATGACAGTCAGATTTGGAATGTCTGTATCACAGAGACCTTGGGAAAGGTCCGTCGTTCCTGCCAAATAGTCCGTCAAGCCCGTAATCTTAGTTTTTGGCTTAAAGAAGCCAGACATGACGGAATTACGGATATCGGCATCCACCAATACAGTCTTATAGCCCGCACGCGCATAGGCCGCCGCTAAACTGGCTGAAGTGGTTGACTTTCCTTCATTGGATTGGACAGACGTAATGGCCACTACCTTGATATTCTCTCCACTCAACTGGATGTTGGTACGGATTGCATTGAAATACTCTTCCGTCTTTTTTAATAATACTTTTTTATTTCTAGACGTTTCTAATACTGCCATGATTCTCTCCTATTTCAATTTGGCTACATCTGGTACTACACCAAGCAATGGTAAGCCCATATTTTCTTCAATGTCCTCTGGGCGTTTGATGCGGTCATCCAAGACTTCTTTCACCAGAACCAAGGCCACTGCTAGAAAAGCACCAACCAGGAAGCCTAGGACAATATTGCGCTTGGTGTTTGGTGTTGAAGGATGCTCAGCCGGGCGTGCTTCTTCCAAGGTTGTCACATCGCTAACCTTTGTCACATCGATAATTTTTTGTGCTGCTTCTGCACGAAGTCCATTGGCGATACGAGCCGCTTCATTTGGATCTGCATCTCGCACTGTGATCGACACGATACGGGTATCAACAGGGATACTAACAGAAACTTTGTTAGCCAATTCCTCATCAAGGTTTAACTCCTCAGTAACCTTTGATAATACATCCTGAGAAAGGATGATTTCCTTATAGTCTTTTACCAGATAGGTACCCGCTTGGAGTTCTTGAGCCGTCAAGTTTTGACCACCATCTGCCACCTTATTGACCACGTAGATTCGAGTGGTACTGTCATACTGAGGTGTCGCAACAAAAACGGAGTAGGCAAATGTCACGGATACACCCAACAGGGCACTCAGAAGGATTAAAAACTTCTTCCGCCATAGATTTTTCAATAGATACAGAACGTCAATTTCCATAACATTCGATTCTTGGTTGTTCATACTGTCTCCTAAAGTTTAAAGTTTATTTTGCATAAGGGCAATTGGATTTTCTATAAACAAGGCCTTGGCACGGTCGTGTCCGTACTCTTTCTCAATGAGTTGGAAGGCCTGGTCCATATAGGGTGGCCGACTGCTTGTATTGTGCATGTCACTTGCCACAAAGTGCACCAGTTCGTTGTCTAAGAAGTATTGGGCCCGTTGTTTATAGGTTTTGTGCCGATCTCCAAATAGTTTGGGTTTCAAGACACTAGTACTATTGATCTGCATGTAGGCCCCCATGGCGATGAGATCTGCAACTTTTCCACCTTCACCCGCCAAAGCATCGTAACGTTCGATATGGGCGAGAATGGGAGTCAAGCCCAACCGCAAGATGTCACGCACAGCTTCCTGAATTTTTTTGTAGCTAGTTGACCCGCTAAATTCAATCAAGACGCTGCTAGAATTTCCATAGGTCGGTAGTTCTTTTCGTTCCAACTTTTCAATTACACCATCCGTGAAATAAATTTCCGCCCCATAAAAGAGAAACAAATCGTCCGAGATGGTTTTTGCCAGTGCTTGAACTTCTTTAAAGTGCTTAAAGATTGTCTCTTCTGGCGTTTCAAACATGCCTTTTCGGCGATGAGAGGTGGCTACGATACCGCGCACCCCTTGTTGATAGCTGAGCTTTAAGAGCTCCAAACTTTCTTCTGCAGTTTTTGGACCATCGTCCACACCAAATATGATATGTGAATGAATATCTAACATCCTATTCTCCTGACATGACTGCCTGCATAGCTGCTTTCATTTGGTTGAGGCTTTCTGGATTGACCTCCATCATATACAATTGATAACCTGGCATTGCATATGAGGGCAAGAGACCTGTGCTTCCAGTACCTTGCAAGGCTTGGGATTGAACTGTGTAACTGCTACTGCTTTCCATCTGGGTATTGACCAATTTCATCATGGTTTCCAAACTCATATTGGTCTGGATTGAATCTTGTAGGTTGTTGATGATGGATTGGTAATTGGTTAAATTTTCGGGTCTGCTTAATTTTTGAATGAGAGCCGCAATGACTTTCTCCTGGTTTTTTCCACGGTCATTGTCACCGCCCTGTAGCGAATAGCGTTCGCGTACAAACATTAAAGCTTTTTCGGAATCCAAATGGATGGTTCCGACAGGGAAATCATGACTTCCTTTGGTAAAAGCCTGGTCGTTGACGACATCCACCCCACCTACGAGGTCAATTAATTTTAGGAAGGAGGTAAAGTTCACACGCGCATAGTAATGGATATCGATGTCATAAAGATTTTCCAAGGTATGCATGGAGGCTTCTACCCCGTAAATCCCTGCGTGGGTCAATTTGTCTTTTTGATTTTGCCCACCATCTGCAATCGCAACATAGCTATCACGAGGGGTGGTGGTTAAGAGTACCTGCTTGGTTACCTGATTGATGGTCATGATGATATTGACATCCGAACGGGAAACGGTCGAGATTGGCCCATAGGTGTCAATGCCGCTGATATAGATGTTCAAGACATCACCAGTCGGTTGGTTGACTGCTGTTTCAACCTTTTTTGTCAAGGTGAAACTGTAGATCTTTTTGACCTTGGTGTCAAAGTCTGGGTCTTCCGCAGACAGGATATCTGCAAATACTCCGTTCAAGACCATGGCCTGACTCTCACCAGCAAGCATCTTCTGATAAGCATCCAGATAGGAATCCGTTTTAGTTGGTGTCAGAGATAGTTTTTTTGTCAGAGACAGGTTGTCCAACAAGGCTTGGATATTGTCGCCGTCATTTCCGGTAGGCGCCAACAATTCTGTCACTTGACTGATATCCGAGACCTGGCTATCTGCAGGAACCAGAACACTCATCTCATATTCAGAATAGGTGGCGTTTGAATTCAACTTGTTCGAAAGGTTGACGATACTCTGGACTCCATAGAGACCGACAGAACTAACGACAAGGCCTAGAATAAGCAGGAATGCGGTCACTACTTTAGCTCTTTTTCCTAAAATAAGGAACAAACAAACAAGTCCCAAGATAATGGCCAACCCAGCCAGGACCAGGTTGAGATTGCGAAAGGCAAGAATGTCATACCGAAACACTTGATACAGTAGGAAACCAACTGCTCCTGTGTAGAGGATGAGCAAGGTTAGGTTTGCCCAATGCAGCTGGTTTCTTCGGGATGATGTTTTTGTTCGACTCATGGTAATTTAACCCTTTCATTCAAAACTGTAACATTACTATTATATCACAAGTTCTGTGCCTCTTCTAACAAATTACTGCCCTAAGTTAACATTTTTGTTACAAAACACACATGTAATGGTTTTCAATTGGTCTTTCTGACAAAAACAAGATTCAATTGATCGGAAAGTTCTGCCTGATAAGAAAATCCATCAACGGTAACCTGTTGAAGAGCTTCCAATTCAGTAATCCCTTCCTTGGCCATCACAGAAACAAGGCGTCCTCTGCCCTTTTTTGAAATGGTTGAGTGTACCCTTCGTTTGCCATCCTTTTCCTCCATAAAGGTCACCCGGACTAGTTTTTTCTGAATCTGGGGAGAAAATACCTGTTCAAATTCAGAAGAAGCGAGGGATAGGATCCAGTCTTCTTCTTCAACGACTTTGTCAAAGGCCGGCCGCCAGTATTGCTTGAGGGATTTCCCTTCCACTTTGATCCCTGCTTGAAAATCAAGCCGATGGGGAGAAATAAGGTGGTCCGGGCTGATGAGCCCATACAAGGCTGTAGCTAGGAGGACATGTTTTTTTAGATAGACCTCCTCATCTATTGTCAGGTCTCTTCGGTCCATATACCGGTACATCAATCCGTCGTACAACAACCAGGCTGGATAGGTTTTAGCTTGCTTAGCTTCAATCCGCTTCCAGCGATCCAACTCCAATCCAGCACGGTCATGAGAGATTTTATAAAAGGAAGCTAATTCTTCCTGCTGGAATTGGCTACAGGTTTGAGCGACCGCTAAACTGGTTGGGTCCAAGGGCTGAAAGGGATGGTTATCAATTGTGGTATTGAGTTCTTTTGCATTTGGAAGTATGATTTTCATATTTCTAGTATACCACGAATGGTAAGGGTAGACACTTGAAAACACGCGCCACTTGTTCACAGAACAGTTTTATACTATACTAGGACCATAGATCTGTAGGGGGACAGTTTATGGAGAAATATAAGCAAATCATTCAAGACATTCTAGACGGAATCGAACGACAAGACTATAAGCGGGGAGAAAAACTACCCTCCATTCGCCAATTAAGTCTGCAGTACGAGTGCAGCAAGGATACTGTTCAAAAGGCTATGCAGGAACTCAAGTATCAAAACAAGATTTATGCGGTCGAAAAAAGTGGCTACTATGTTTTGGATGACCGCGACATTTTAGAAGAGCCCATTGATCTGGATCTGACTGATTTTGAAGAACTGCCTTATGAGGACTTCCGTATTTGTTTACACCAAAGTTTGATTGGCCGTGAAAATTACCTCTTCAATTATTACCATCAGCAGGCCGGTTTGACAGAATTAATCACATCTGTTCAACTGCTCCTAATGGACTACCATGTCTATAGCCGAAAAGACCAATTGGTCATCACTGCTGGAAGTCAACAAGCCCTCTATATCCTGAGCCAAATGGATTTTGGTCCCAATCGAACCCATATCCTCATCGAGTCTCCTACTTATTCTCGAATGGAGGAATTGATTCGCCAACAAGGCCTGCCTTACCTGACCATTCAACGCAGTATGGAAGGGATTGACTTGGACCGATTGGAAAGTCTTTTTCAGACCGGAACGATAAAATTTTTCTATACCATTCCACGTTTGCATAACCCACTGGGGACAAGCTACGATAGAAAAACCATGGAGAGGATCGTTCAACTTGCCAAGCGCTATCAGGTCTATCTCATCGAAGATGACTACTTGGCTGATTTTGATGGAAACCGTCAACTACCCTTACATTACCTTGACAAGAACGACTTTGTCGTCTATATCAAGTCATTCTCACCAACCTTATTTCCAGCTCTACGGATAGGTGCCGTTAGCCTGCCTCCCCTTCTCCTCGATGCTTTTTTAACCTATAAAGGATTGATAGACTACGATACCAACCTGATTATGCAAAAGGCACTTTCTTTGTATATCGATAATGGGATGTTCACTCGTAACACGCAGCAGCTGCGGGAGCAGTCCTTAAATGAAGAAGTTCAACTACACGATTTGATTAAAAAATATCCTATTGCTTATCCCTATCAGGTAGTGCGTGACCAGTTAATCGTTCAATTTCCAGATAATCCGAGAACTGCAAGACTTGAAGGACGATACCAGCTTATCCGTAACGGTACCTTTGCCTATCTTCTCCTCCGTCTCCAGCCACATCTTGAAGACACATTAAAAGAGCTTAGCACCTTCTACAAGGACTAAGCTCTTTATTCTTATTTTAAAGGATAGCTTCCTACCTTTCCATCAAGGAAATCCAGTTAGCAATGAGCCGGCAAGTAAGATGCACTCCCTCCTGCTTAACCACCTACACATATTGTCCAGTGCTTCTATCTCTCATACCCCATCAAGAGGCCGCCCTCTTCTGCATAGAAAGAGCAAAGGCCGGAAGTCGCAACTTCTTCGATACTGGCTTCTGGATAGGTTTCCTTAACCAAATCCGAAAATTGTTGGAAGAACTTATCGTTATTACGATGAGCCATAATGATGCGTCCGCCCTTATAGCCAGCCTTTTTCATTTCTTCCCAAGCTGCGGTGACCGATTTTTTGTGGCCACGAGCCTTTTGGAGCAATTCCAACTTGCCCTCGCTACTAGCTTCTCCCACCATACGGATATTGAGGAGACCAACGACAGCACCTACTAGTTTACTCAGTCGACCATTTTTCACCAGATTGTCGACCTTAGCCAAAACAAATAGCAGTTTTGAACGCTCCTGGTAGGACATAATAGCATCCACTAGCTCTGAAAATTCCAAACCTGTGCCAATCAAACGGTTAATTTCATCCACCAATAAGTCCATCTCGCCTCCAGCTGAAAGACTGTCGATCAAATGAATCTTGGCATCTGGATGTTCTTCCAAATACATATCACGGGCAACACGAGCCGCATTAAAGGAGCCAGACAAACCACCGGTAATCGTCACAACGATAACATTTTTTGCACCTGAAAAAGCCTCCTCATAGGCCTGAGTGCTAGGACAGGCAGATGTCGCTGCCTCAGAAGTTGACTGCATGACAGAGACCATCTGATCAATATCTAGACTCGCATCATCAACAAAGGTCTGGTCCCCTATCTGAATACTCAGGGGAACACTGACAAACTCCGTATCCGGCGCCAACTGGTCCAGTTGACGGTAATCACACCCAGAGTCTGCAACAATTTTCCATTTTTTCATGTTTTTTTCCTTATATTCTTACTTTTTTCAGCGATTTTTATTTGACAAGCAAAGTATCTTTCCTTACAATTATATCATGAATGGAGACCATCTGAAAGCATTTACTTTCAGATGTCACAAGGAGGATCCTTATGTCAGAGTGTAAGATTTCGCCACGGTCATTGAAAAACCTGACCAAGGCCAACCAGGAGATGAATCAGTTGACACGAGAGTCGATTGAAACTGCCCTACTCTTTTTAATGGAAAAAAAAGACTTAAAACAGATTTCCATTTCTGAATTGGTGAAAAAAGCTGGCGTATCTCGCAATGCCTTCTACCGCAACTACAAATCCAAGGAAGAAATTTTGGAAATCTACTACGAACGGACTTCCAGCAACCTTAAAAAGAAATGGCATGATTTGCAAGATAAGGTTCAAAAAGATGGCGTCAAACAAAGTTTTGCAGATTTTGTCCAAGAACAAAAACGCAAGGCAGAACAAAGCAAAACCTTTTCCAATGTCAGTCAATGGATCAAAGACAAGACCAAACGAGATTAATGTCTCGTTTTTTCTTTCTCTCAAACGCAAAAAAACTTGACCAATTAGCCAAGTTTTTAAGGAGATTATGAAAAATATTTAGGATTGACTATAGTATACCCCAACTGCCAACCGTTTCCATCGGTCTTAGGACTGAAAAATACGTTGCAACCAAAAATTTTCTATATCTAATCTATTTTTTGCCTAATTTTCTAGTCTTTTTGAGGGCGGCGGCGACTGCCTTAATAATGGCGTAACGGAAGCCTTCTTTTTCAAGAGCTACCACGCCTGCGATAGTCGAGCCTCCTGGCGAGGTCACTTCTTGTCGGAGCTGAGCCGGATGCTTGTCGCTGGATAATACCATTTGAGCAGTTCCAGCTAGAGTTTGGGCCGCCAAAACCTTGGCATCTTGAGCTGTTAGCCCGTTTTGCACACCGGCATCGGTCAAAGCCTCAATCATCTGATAGACAAAGGCTGGTCCGCAGCCTGCGATAGCCGTCGCTGCGTCAATCAAGCTCTCTGGCACCTGCTGGACCTTACCTGATTTTTCAAGGATTTGTTCCAATAGCGGAGCGAGTTCTTGATTGACCACGCTATAGGTTGTCATGCCTTGGCCGATAGCGACCGGTGTATTGGGCATGATACGGATGAGTTTGTCTGCCGACACAAATGCTGCCAGGCTGTCAAGGGTCACACCCGCTGCCATGGAAATCCAAATGGCCGACGGATTCTGGCTAATCTGGTCCTGTAGGCCTGACAAGACTGACTGAATCAGGTGAGGCTTGACCCCAAGGAAAATAATCTCGGCCTGCTCTGCTATTTCTTCATTAGATAAGAGCTGACCGCCTAGCTGAGTTTGTAGAGCCAGGGCCTTTGCTTGGTTGTGATTACTGAGGAGGAGTTGGGTGTCTGCTTGCTGGCTGACTGCTTGTGCCAAGGCCGCTCCCATATTGCCCAGTCCGATAAATCCAATCTTCATCCTGTCCTCCTAACGAATGTGACCGTCGCCTGTGATGATGTACTTGTAGGTGGTCATCTCACGCAGGCCCATTGGACCACGGGCGTGCATCTTCTGTGTAGAAATTCCCAACTCACAGCCCAGACCAAACTCGCCACCATCAGTAAAGCGAGTTGAGGCATTGACATAAACAGCCGCCGAGTCCACGTAGAGTGTGAACAAGTCTGCCGTCTGGCTGTTTTCCGTCACAATCGCCTCGCTGTGCCCTGTTGAATGCTGGGCGATATGGCTGATAGCCTCTTCTACACTTAAAACGACCTTGACCGCCATGACATAGTCCAGAAATTCCGTGTCAAAATCCTGCTCACCTGCCGGTGTGGATTGGTTAAGAAGAGCCTGAGCCTGACTGTCTGCACGCAACTCCACCTGACCAGAAAGAGCTTCTTCCAAACGAGGCAAGAATTGACTGGCAATTGCTTCGTGAACCAACAAGACTTCCGCCGCATTGCAGACTGAGGGACGACTGGTTTTGGCATTGGCCACAATCCGCAAGGCCTTGTCCAAGTCCGCATCCTTGTCCACATAGACATGGCAGATACCTGTGCCTGTTTCTATAACTGGCACAGTCGCATTTTCTACTACGGCTTGAATAAGTCCTGCACCGCCACGTGGCACCAAGAGGTCAATCTTGCCTTTGGCAGTCATCAACTCGGTCGCAGAGGCACGGCTGGTATCTTGGACTAACTCGATGACCTTAGGTGATAGGCCAACTTCTTCCAAACCTGCCTTGAGGGCTGTGACAATAGCCTGGGCCGAATGAAAAGCTTCCTTGCCACCACGCAAGATGACCGCATTACCACTCTTGATTGCCAAGGCTGCAGCATCTGAGGTCACATTTGGACGGCTTTCGTAAATCATTCCCACCAAGCCAAAGGGAATAGACTTCTTACTAATCTTCAACCCATCTGCCCGAGTGGATTCTTCCAAGACTAATCCGACAGGATCTGGCAAGCCAATCAAGGCCCGAATACCATCTGCCATGGCTTCAATCCGCTCTGCTGTCAGGAGCAATCGGTCTTGCATAACTTGGCTAATCTTGCCTTGGGCATGTTCCATGTCAATGGCATTACCTGCTAAAATTGCCTCAGTCTGGGCAACCAACTGGTCTGCCATGGCAGATAGGGCCTGGTTTTTTTGTTCTGTTGTCGCTAGATTGATAGAAGCCTTGTGGGCCAATAAACTGTCTAATAATGCTTGTGTTGTGGTCATATTTTTCTCCTATTTAGTCTTTCAGTTTGCTTTTAGTACTAGGCAACGAGCTGCAGGCTGTACCAGGGTACGGCAAAGCGAGTTCAAACAATCCGGTGGAGTGTTTGAAGTTGGAAATAAGGAAACGACGTTTCCTCATGCGTCGAAGTAATAAAAGATAAACTGAACGACTATAAGCTAACCCAATCATTGCGGTGAATCAATACTCCTTCCGCTCTGCCATTTGCCAACTGGTCCTGCAAGTCCTTGGAGGACAGCTTGACCCGTCCTTTACCAATCAAACGGTGGTCTGCCTGACTGTAAACTTCCACAACCTGTCCTACTTCAAAGTCACCTTCCAGGGCTTTGACACCAGCAGCCAACAAACTGCGGCCTTGATGCAACATAGCCTCAACCGCACCAGCATCCACCTCAACTGCTGCATCTATCCGAGCGTAGAAGGCCATCCACTGCTTGCGTTGGTTCATGGCGTGATCGTCAGCTAAAAAGAGAGTGCCACGGTTGGCTTGAGTGACGGCTTGCAAAAGGGCTGTATCCTCCTTGGATGAGCAGATAAAGACAGGTACGCCTGACTTGGTCGCAATCTGTGCCGCCTGCAATTTGGTGGTCATGCCACCCGTTCCGTTGGACGAGCCAGCTCCTGCTGCCATGGCAAATAAATCTTCCGTAATTTCCTTGATTTCAGGCAAGTGCTGGGCAGTCGGATCGCTGTTAGGATTGGCCGTGTAAAGTCCATCCACATCCGTCAAAAGCACCAAGAGGTCTGCTTTCAAGAGGGAAGCGACCTGGGCAGACAGGGTATCATTGTCCCCTACCTTAATCTCCTCAATGGCAATGGTATCATTTTCATTGATAATGGGAATAGCACGCTGTTTGAGCAAGACCTGCAAGGCCTGAGAGGCATTTTGATAGCGTCTGGCATCCGCAAAATCATCCTGAGTCAGCAAAATCTGAGCTGACACAATCCCGTCTTTCATCAGATTCTGCGTATATTCCTCAATCAGCAAGCCCTGTCCAACGGCCGCAGAAGCTTGCTTCTCCGCAATTTTGGTCGGTCGCTTGTCAAAGCCCAATCTCCGAAAACCAGCAGCAATAGAGCCTGAGGTCACCAGCACAATCTGGTAACCCTTCTGGTGCAACTGAGCTAGCTGATTGGTAATCCGAGCAATCTTAATGCGGTCCAAACTGCCATTTGCTTGGGTCAGAGAGCTGGTTCCTACCTTAAATACAATCGTTTTTTCTGTCATAGCAATCTCTTTCAAAATGAGTATATTTGAAAAATTATACCATAGTTTGCATGAATTTTCTATGTTCATGTTAGAAGAAAAGAGCCTTTCGGCTCACTCACTGAAAAAATAGCTCAGGGCATCCATGATTGCCGTCTCTTGCACCCCTTCTACCGGGTAGTCCTGCTCTAGAAAATCAATAACCTGTTGCCCATATTGCTTGGTCTGGAGGCGATTATCAAGGAGAAGGACAGCAGATTCTTGGCGGTCATAGCGATTGGTCCGACCAATAGCCTGCTTGAGCTTTATCATCATCATAGGTAAATGGTAATCATAAAAAGGATTTTTCCCCTCTTGAATCAGTTTCCTATTTACCTTTTGAACAAAGGAATCCTTGGGATTTTCAAACGGCAGGCGGGGAATGACTTGAATCATCTGGTCCTGGTCGGCAAAATCTGCACCTTCCCAGAAGATGCCCGTTCCCAGAAGAATTTGACATTCTCCCCGTTCAAATCGTCGTTTTAAACTGGCATCTGTCCCATGTTTATGCTGGGCTAGATAGGACAATCCTGCCTCTTCCAATAGATCCGCTACCTCCAAGAGCAGGGAAATAGATGTAAAGAGAACCAATATCGGTCGTCCCAGCTCTGCTATTTCCCCCAAACGCTCGGCAATAAATCCAGCATGCTCCTCCTTGGTCAGGCTCTGAATATCCGGCAGCCCACGGGGAACGATAATCTGCTGGTTGGTGGTCAGTTGATGAGGGAGACGGTCAAACGTGACTTCCTGAAAGCCCAGCAAATCCGCCAGGTTGACCTTACTACTAATGTCCAGTGTGGCACTGATACAGAAAGTCTTACCCTGGGGCAGGTAGCTACTGACATCTAGCAAATCCTCCTTGGTCCCACGCAGGTAGGTCAGTCGCTTGTCGGCCAGGCGATGGTCTTCCAGCCAAAAACGCTCATAGTAGGTCAACAAATCCGTCAATTCCTGCAAATCGTAATCCTGCAACTCCAGCAGATTCTGACGCAACTGGTCCAAGTCTGTCCGAGTGATTTCGCGGTCAGCCTGCTTGCGGAAATCTGTCATCAGATGCTGCAGCTCAAATTGGCAGGATTCATACAAGCGCTGGTCCAGCAGGTTGCTGGTCCTGTCTTTCTTGCTCTGCAGGGTTTGCAAAAGCTGGGTCATATTGACCTGCCCAGTGGCCAAATTCTCCGCTGCCAATAGCAATTTTTGCGCTTCATCAATGACCACCAGGCGCTGGTTCATCAAGGGGTCCTGGTCCTTAAGATGGCTCAAAAAATAGGCGTGGTTGGTGATTAAGAGCCTACTGTCTACAGCCCTTCTCTGCACCTTTCTCCAGAAATCCTGGTCCCAAAAAAGGCTATCCTCCGACAACTTGCCATCATGGGCAATTTCATCAAAATAGGCCTGGTAACGCTGTTTCTGCTTGAGCTCGTCCAAGTCCCCTGTCTGCGTCTCACTGAGCCAGACCAGGACCTGCATTTTAAACTGATTGACCAGACGGTTGTCATCCTGGCGTTGCAGGGTCTGCCAATAGTTGTCTAGCTTAATAAAATGCTGGGGTGCCTTGAGGGAACTAATAGAAATGTGAAAAACTTCTGCTAAGCGCTTGCCTTCCTTGGACATAATCTGTTCCTGCAAGAGCTTGGTTGGCACGGAGACCAGTAATTTTTGGTCAGTTTTAGCCAGGAGCGGCAAGAGATAACCGTAGGTCTTCCCAAGACCAGCCTGGGCCTGGATAAAATGAACCTGTTGTTCATCACTTAATCGTTCCTCAACCAAGCCTGCAAAGGCCGTTTGCTTTTTCCGCTCATAGAGACCCAGCAGTCCCAGATTGGTCACAAAATCATCCGAAAACTTGCGCGAAACCGGAACTTCAATAGATCCTTGCAAAAACAAGCCGTGGCAGTAAACCAGGTCTAACGAGACCTGCTCCGACAGCTGTGGTAGCAATTCCTCAATGACTAAGCGAGACTCGTAGAGCAGGCAATCAGATAACTGCACTAGTTGTTCCACCATGGATTTGGGCAGGGAGAGGATTTTTTCCTGGATTTTCAAGAGCAAGTTGGCTGTCGCAGTAGCATCTGCCAAGGCCGTATGGGCCTGATCCAAACCCAGGTCCAATTTATCAGAAAGATTGCCCAAGCTGTACTTGTCAATGGTAGGGAAAAAGACCTGGGATAACTCGACAGTGTCTACCCGCGGTGTGCGGAGTTCATAACCCTCAAAAAACAAGGCTTCCGCCAGCAAATTGGCATCAAAGGTCACATTGTGGGCGACAAAAATAGCATCAGCCAGCAATTCATAAATCTGACCGGCCACCTGTCCCAGACTGGGTGCCTGGGACAATTGCTTGTCCGTAATCCCCGTCAAATCGACAATATGTTCATCCAGGGGCTCATAGGGATTGATGTCCGTTGAAAAAGTTTCGACAATCTGACCATTTTCAACAATGACAATTCCTATTTGAATAATTTTAGCCTCAATACCCGTACCCGTTGCTTCCAAATCAACAACAGTATACCGATTGCTTGATTTCGTCTCTTTCATAAAAACATTATAGCATAGATAGGCCATGAAAAACAAAATCCATGAAGGATGCCCCATTTTCTGTTAGACTATTAGATAGAATAAGGAGAGAAAGCGAGCCCCCATGAAAATCCACAAATCTGTCAATCAAGTTGCCACCCAAAACACTTATTATATCGAAAACGATAGCCATCTGCTGGTGGTCGATCCAGGCAGCGATTGGAATAAAATCCAGGCCACTATCGAAAAAATTGGCAAGCCTATCACAGCCATCCTGCTTACCCACACCCACTATGACCACATCCTAAGTCTAGACATCCTGCGTGAGACCTACGGTTTTCCACCCGTTTATGTGGCCGAAAGCGAGGCTAGTTGGCTCTATACTCCGGAGATGAACCTGTCTGGTCTACCCCGTCACGATGATATAGAAAATGTCATCTGCAAGCCCGCAGAGCAAGTTTTCCAATATCAGGAAGACTACCAGCTTGACGGATTTCATTTCAAGGTTGTTCCTACGCCTGGCCACTCGATTGGCGGTGTTTCTTTCATTTTTCCTGAAGTCAAAGCTGTTGTCACCGGCGACGCCCTCTTCCGGGAAAACATCGGCCGCACAGACCTTCCAACCAGCAATTTTGATGATTTGATCGCCGGCATCCAGGAGCATATTTTCACCCTCCCCAACCACTACACAGTCCATCCAGGCCACGGTCAAAACACTACCGTTGCCCACGAGAAAAATTTCAATCCCTTTTTTAGATAAGCAAAAATCCTAGGAAGCCAAACTTCTTAGGATTTTTAGTATTCTTAAATTTTTAAATAGCGGTTCATTGAGATAACCGATCCGATTGAACCAATCAACACACCGATGACAACCAGCGCTCCCACCATGATGGGAACAAAGATATCAACCGGAAGTAGGGATAGGTCTTGACTAGCCAAGCTCGCATTCACGGATTTGTAAACCATTTGATAGAGGAAATAGACCAGAGCTGCTGGAAGAGCCGCTCCCAGCAAACCTACCCAAGCTCCCTCCCAGAGGAAAGGACCACGGATGTAGGAATTTTTCGCTCCAACCAGTCGCATAATCTGAATTTCACGACTGCGGGAAATGATGGTAATCCGAATGGTATTGGAAATCAAGAAAATTGCTGTAAAGAGAAGCAAGGCTGCTGCAGCCAGACCCCAGGTCCGAACCATCCCAGCCAACTTAAAGATACGCTCCGTCTCAACCTCTCCATCTCGAACCTCTGTCACACCGTCAATTTTAGCAATTTCAGCCGCCACAGACTTGACATATTGTGGCTCAGTCGTATCAATGATATAGGCATCATAGAGCGGATTGGCATCCCCCTGGAAGAGATTCCAGGTATCACCCAAGGTCGCTGTCAACTTCTGCAACTGCTCATCCTTGCTAGAATAAGTCACCGTCTCAACGTTTGGCAGGGCTGTGATTTTATTGTAAACAGCCTTGAAGTTAGGATTGGCAACTGTCTTACCTTCGTCATCTACAATGGTTTCAGCCTGGTCTGTCGAATTGGCCCGCAAGAATACATTGATGCGGACATTGTTTTCCAAATCCGAAGCCAACTTAGCGGTATTGATAATCACAGAAGCAAAGATTCCCACCAAGGTCAGGGTAATGGCCACAGAAGAAATCGCCGCAACCGTCATCCAACCATTTCGTTTGAGACTCTTGAGCGACTCCCATAGATGTCTAAAAAATCGTCTAATCATCGTATCCGTAGTCTCCTTCCGCTTCGTCACGAACCACTCGGCCATCCTCAATCGCAATAACGCGATGACGGAGAGTGTTTACAATCTGGCTGTTGTGGGTAGCCATGAGAACCGTTGTCCCCTGCAGATTGATGCGCTCCAGCAAGCTCATGATTTCCCATGAATTTTCCGGGTCCAAGTTACCTGTCGGCTCATCCGCAATCAAGACTTTGGGATTGTTGACAATGGCACGCGCAATGGCAATCCGCTGCTGCTCACCACCTGAAAGCTCATTCGGGAAGGTACGGATCTTGTGCTTAAGTCCCACCAGGTCCAAGACTTCCATGACACGTTTTTTGATGTTTCGCGGTTTTTCACCGATAACTTCCATGGCATAGGCGATATTCTCATAGACCGTTTTCTTAGGCAAGAGCTTGTAGTCCTGGAAGACAACTCCCACACTACGGCGGAGGAGGGGAACATCCTTTTTCTTGATCTTAGCAAGGTTGAAATTCCCAACCGTCAAGCTACCTTTATCCAATTTTTCTTCACGGTAGAGGAGTTTGATGAAGGTAGACTTCCCTGCTCCTGATGGTCCAACGATGTAGGCAAACTCGCCCGCATCGACATTGATGGACACACCGCGAAGAGCAGTCGTTCCGTTACTATATTTCTTGGTAACGTCCTTCATTTCAATAATACGTCTTGGAGCGGCCGGCTGATCTGAGTCTAGATAGCGACCACTCGCATTTCTTCTATTTTTCTTTTTAAAAATTCCCATAGAATTTCCTGTCTGTGACAGTCCTTTCTGTATTCTTAGCTAATCCGCCATTTGAGATAGGCATCGATGAAACCTTCAATGTCTCCATCCATGACCTTATCGACTTGAGCCACTTCAAAACCCGTCCGATGGTCTTTGACCATAGTATAAGGCGTAAAGACGTAGGAGCGGATTTGGCTTCCCCAAGTGATTTCTTTCTTGTCACCCTTGAGCGAGTCGACTTCTGCCGCCTTCTTCTCCTGCTCCAATTGATACAATTTAGCCTGCAGGAGTTTCATAGCCCGGTCACGGTTGCCATACTGGGTACGATCCACGGTTGATTGGGTCACAATTCCTGTCGGAATGTGGGTCAAACGCACACCGGTCGACACCTTGTTGACGTTCTGACCACCGGCACCACCCGAGCGGAAGGTATCCATCTTGACTTCATCATCACGGATTTCAATTTCAATAGTATCGTCCAACTCAGGCATGACTTCAACAGACGTGAAGGAGGTATGGCGACGCTTGGCTGAGTCAAAGGGAGAAATCCGCACCAAACGGTGGACACCCATTTCTGACTTAAGCAACCCGTAGGCATTTGGTCCTGTGAAACTAAGCGTCACAGACTTGATACCAGCCTCGTCACCCGCTTGATAATCCAGCGTTTCGACTGTAAAACCTTTGGCATTGCCATAACGCTGATACATGCGCAAGAGCATCTCACCCCAATCCTGTGCTTCTGTTCCACCAGAGCCCGGATGGATTTCCAAGATGGCATTGTTGTGGTCATAAGGCTCAGACAGGAGCAAGGTCATCTCGTAGCTGGTCATGAGCTTGTCTAGCTCCGCCAATTTTTCAACCAATTCTTCACGAACCGACTCATCCTCCGCTAGGAAATCCAAGAGAATTTCAGCCTCGTCGTAGAGGTCAATCATCTGATGGAAATTTCCATAGGTATTTTTCAGTTCGTTTAATTCTTGAGAAGTTTTCTGAGCCGCCAAATTATCATTCCAAAAATCTGGCTCCGTCATCTTATTCTCAAGAATGGCAATCTCTTCTTCCAGACCTTCTAAGTCAAAGAGACCTCCTAAATGATGTTAATTTGTTGCCAAGCTCTTCCAGCTTTTGGCGAATTTCTGCTGTATCCATAAGTACCTCGTTCAAAATTTTATCTTTTCATTATATCATAGTTGCCTAGATTTCACCAGTTCTAAGAAAGCAGCCTGCTCCGCACGCACATCCTCATGATCAGAAGTCAGACTTGCGATAAAGTCTACCAGCTCCTGATTGGGTTGCTTAACCAGCTGGCTCAGAGCCCAAATCGCTGTCGCCATGTGGATCGGATTTTGCTTCTTATCTATGATTTCAATCAGTTTGGGAATGGCAGAGCGGTCATTGGCATTGGCCAGTGCAATAATAGCATTGCGCTGGAGAATATTTTTCCCCCGCCAAGAGCCTGCAATCATGCCAAATTTTTCCTTGAATTGCCCATTGGACAAGTCCAGAAAGGGAATTAACTCCGGCTCAGCCAAATCGGGATCCACTTCTACTACAGGGGGACTGGAAATTCCCTTGTTGTAAGGACAACAAATCTGGCAAATATCGCAACCGTAGATAACGGTCTTGATTTTCTTGCGAAATTCCAAGTCCATCATGCCCTTGTCCTGAGTTTGATAGGACAGACATCGTCGCGCATCCATGGTCGAATCTCCAATCAGGCAGGAGGTCGGACAGGCCTCAACGCAGCGGTTGCAATCACCACAGTCATAATCAACTGGGTGGTCGGGTTCAATGTCCAGATTGGTCACTAATTCCCCAAGAAACATATAGGAACCAAATTCCTTGGAGATGACCAAGCCGTTTTTGCCGATAAAGCCAATACCTGCCCGTCTGGCTACAGCCGTATCAACAAGGGCGCCCGTATCTACCATGGCCTTGTATTCCAAGCCCTCAGTCAGTTGTTCGATGCCACGAGCCAAGCGCTCCAACTTATCTTGGAGAATATAATGATAATCCAAGCCCCAAGAATTGGGCGTAATCTTACCGCGCTTGTACTGGGTTTTGACCGGCTTGACCGGCAAGTGACGTGGATAGGCTACAGCAATGGAGATAATGGTCTTGGCGGATTCTAAACTTAATCTTGGCCGAATCCGTTCCTCAATATTCTTATGCTCAAAACCTGTTGTTCGCCCCTCTTCGACTCCAGCCCTCAGGGATTTTTCCAAATAATCAAAATCATCCGCTGTGGTGAAGCCAATTTTAGAAATGCCAATTTCTTGGGACAATTTGATAATTTCTTCTTTGATTGTCATTATGTCTATTGTAACAAATTTAGTATATGCTTTTCAAGCTAGTAGATATAAAAATAAGTTAAAAGAATGAAGAAAATTGTAGCCAGGCCAGCAAAAATAGTCATTCTCCAGTAGGCCTTTTCCCGCCAAACAGCCGTCGCCTGGTACATGAGGTTAATCCCAATGGCTCCGCCCAGACCATTTGCCAGCAGGTCCGTGATGTCTGCCACCCCCAACAGGAGCAGGTATTGCACCACTTCAAAGCCCAGACTGGCCAGCAGAATGACAGCTAAATTTCGCTCCCACTCGGCCTTCCGAAAGATTATTTCCATGTAGAACCCAAAGGGAATAAAGCTGGCAATATTAAAAATGATTTCTGGATAATCCAGAACACCATTATAAACAGCCGTCCCAGCAAAAGGAATGAGATTGAGACTGGCATAGCCATAGCGACCGTACAAAGTGGACAAATCCATCTTAAAAACGATGATCCAAATCAGCACCAGCAGATAGATAATAAAAGAAATTCGTGCTATCTTTCTTGTCATCATGACTCCTCCCTTCAAGCTACATATCAAACCCGAGTTCACCGTTAACTGATATAAAAGTGTCCATCTTTGAACACAAGCTCTATCATTATACCACAAATAGAAGGTTCAAAAATGACACTTCTGTGACAAAATCAGCTCAAACTTTCCACACCTGTAAAGAAAGAAAACCCGGTCAGACCGAGTTTCGCTAAATATGATGCCCTTCTTGAAAGGCCTTAAATTCATAAATCTGTTTCATCAGACGCTGGTAATTGGCCTCCTTACAAGCCTTCATAATCAAAAAGCAGTCGATTAGTTTCCAGAGGTAAATCAAAGGCAAAAGTAGAAAACCAATCAAGACAAACATAAGGACAAAGGTAATGCCCATGGCAGCCAGCTTGAGAAATCCTAATTCCTTATTTCCAACATAAAAACGGTCCACTCCCAATTCACCAAAGAAAATAGCCAACAAGAGAGCCACCAGAGGATTCTTCAAGGGTACCATCATCAAAGCATTGAGAGCTGAATCGTCAAGACCAGCCAGTTCCTGCTGCAAGAGGGGCAATTTTTCACTAGGGAAAGACGAGCTGTTGTTCAAAACATAGGTTTGTGGGTAATTCATAAAAACTCCTTTCCTCTAGTTTACCACTCCCTTATGCCAACTTCAACAAAAAAACTAACCCAGTTTCCTGAGTTAGCTCATTCTATTCAAATCAGATTGCTTTTTCATCCAAGCCCATTTTACGTTGTACAAATTTGACAATTTCAACAACGACAACCATGAGTCCTGAACCAATAATTGCTACCAACCATTGAGTTGGTGTCAAGATTGAAACCTTGAAGAAGGTATTGAATCCTGGAATTACCAAAGTTGCCATCAAGAGCAAGAAGGCAGCTACGATAGACCAGTTAAAGAGTTTATTCTTAAATGGACCAACGGTAAAGATAGATTGGTAAACAGACTTAACGTTGAAGGCATGTACCAACTGGATCAAACCAAGCGTCAAGTAAGACATAGTAAGAGCATCTGCGTGGATTTCAGCGTAGGTGCTGTGCTCTGGGTAGAGAAGAGCATAACCGTAAACTCCCAAGACAAGTACTGTTTGAAGAATACCCTGGTAGACGATAGAACTCAAGACACCACCTGAGAAAAAGCTTGAGTTACGTCCACGAGGTTTGTGCTGCATAACACCTGGCTCAGCAGGCTCGACACCAAGAGCGATAGCTGGAAGGGTATCGGTTACCAAGTTAATCCAAAGGAGATGAACTGGCTCTAATACATCCCAACCAAAGAGGGTTGCAAGGAAGATACACAATACCTCAGCAGTGTTAGCTGACAAAAGATACTGAATCGTTTTTTGGATGTTTGAGAAGACTTTACGCCCTTCTTCAACCGCTACGATGATAGTTGCAAAGTTATCATCTGCAAGGACCATATCAGAGGCACCTTTTGAAACTTCCGTACCTGTGATACCCATACCGATACCGATGTCGGCTGTCTTAAGCGATGGTGCATCGTTTACACCGTCACCAGTCATGGCAACAACCTTACCGTCATTCTGCCAAGCCTTAACGATACGAACCTTGTGCTCTGGAGACACACGCGCATAAACTGAATATTGCTTGAAGACTTTTTGGAACTCTTCGTCTGTCAATTCGTTGAGCTCAGCACCTGTAAATACGTGGTCCTCTGTATCGTTTTCATCAATGATACCAAGACGCTTGGCAATAGCCTCAGCTGTATCTTGGTGGTCACCTGTAATCATGATTGGACGGATACCCGCTTCCTTAGCGACACGAACAGCTTCAGCTGCTTCTGGACGCTCAGGGTCAATCATACCCACCAAACCTGAGAAGACAAGGTCATTTTCCACAATTTCAGATTCCAATTCTGGGATAGCATCCACATACTTGTAAGCCATCATGAGGACACGAAGAGCTTGCTTAGCAAGTGATTTGTTGGTTGCAAGAATAGCATCCTTGTCCGCATCTGTAATCGGACGGATAGTGCCGTTTTCTTCGATCTGAGTCACACGTTTGAGCAACTGATCTGGTGCACCTTTTACCGCTACAAAGAAATTGCCTGCAGCTTGTTGGTGAATGGTAGACATCAATTTACGTGTTGAGTCAAATGGCAATTCAGCTACACGTGGCTCGCTAGCCAAAACTTCACGAACATCGAAGGATTTGTCCAAACCAAATTGAACAAGAGCTGTTTCAGTTGGGTCACCAATCAATTTACCAGTTGGGTCAACCTTTGTATCGTTGGCGAAGTTCATAACACGAAGCGTTGTATTACTAGCATCCAAAGCTTCTTTAGCATCCACCAATTGACCGTTTGTATAGACTTTCTCAACCGTCATTTGGTTCATGGTCAAGGTACCAGTCTTATCGGAAGCGATAATTTCAGTTGAACCAAGTGTTTCAACCGCTGGCAACTTACGGATAATAGAATTCCGTTTAGCCAATACTTGGGTACCAAGCGAGAGGACAACAGTAACAATAGCTGGCAAACCTTCTGGAATCGCCGCAACCGCAAGGGCAACGGATGTCATAAGGGCTGGCAAGATACCTTCACCACGGACAAATACAGATACCAACATGGTGATAACTGCAATAATCAAAACGGCGTAGGTCAAGACCTTAGACAATTGGTGCAGGTTCTGTTTCAATGGTGTATCTGTCTCATCTGCATTTGCCAGCATGCCCGCAATGTGACCAACCTCAGTAAACATACCTGTGTTGGTTACCACACCAAGACCGCGACCGTAGGTCACGTTTGAGTTTTGGTAGGCCATGTTGACACGGTCACCGATTGGCGCATCTTCTGCCAATTCAGCACTCAAGTCCTTATCAACAGGAACAGATTCACCAGTAAGAGCGGCTTCTTCGATTTTGAGGGAGTTAGCCTCCAAGAGACGCATATCGGCTGGAACGACATCACCTGCTTCGAGCAAGACGATATCACCTGGAACCAATTCTTTTGAATCCACCTCAGTGACATGGTTGTCGCGAAGGACACGCGCCACTGGGCTAGACATGTTTTTAAGAGCTTCGATGGCTGCCTCAGCTTGACCTTCTTGGTAAACACCGAAGGCTGCGTTGAGGATAACTACGGCCAAGATGATGATGGCATCTGTCAAACCGTGTGAACCTTCAGTGATAACTGTAAGAATGGCTGCACCGATCAAGATGATAATCATCAAGTCCTTGAACTGGTCTAGGAATTTAGCCAGAAGGGTACGTTTTTCACCCTCATCCAATTCGTTACGACCATATTCTCCCAGACGCTTACCAGCTTCGTCGCTGGTCAAACCGTCCAAGGATGAACCTAAGCTAGACAATACTTGCTCTTCGCTTTGCGTATAAAACAAATCGCGTTTTTGTTCTTTTGACACTGTTTTTCTCCTTTTCGATCCCCTTTTTACTTAAAGAAATAAAAAAGAGACCTGTTTTATTAAAACAAGTCTCGCTATTTAAGATAGTGCCGGAAACGATTTTCGGATTGACGACACTATCACGGACAAGTCCGTTAGCTACTCCCTCGATTTGTCCTCTATTATACCAAAATTTTTTGACAGGTCAAATAGATTTACACTTGAAAACGTTTTATTTCCAAGAAATTTCCATTTGATAGGAAGCAAAGAGTTGTTGGTTCTCTAGTCCCTTCAAATCGTAAGCCAGTAAAACCGATTGATTTTCCCTATCCAGCTGGTATCCTTTGGTATGGGTCACAAAATGCTGGATACCCATGGGCGTGGGAATGGTCACGACAGCCTCACCATCCGCCAGAAAGCGCATAATGGACTTGGGATTGGAAAAGCGCGTCATGGTTAGCTCGGCCTCACCACATTTAATCGCTACTTTTTCCTTCTCGTCATTGGTATAGAGCAGATAGAGGGAACCGTCTTTTTCCTTGACATCTACCGGAAAGACCTGGTCTACCACTTCTAGCTGACCGTCCAGGTCAATTTCATTTCTCAAGCGAATCTGCATATACTTTCTCCTGTTTGGCATTTTTGATAAAGGATGAGCGGAGCAACATGAGGCCTGTATAGGCTGCGATGAAAACAACCAGCACTTTCAGCTTATTTATATCGAGATTGGACAGGAAGAAGGCCGCTGTCAGAACGCCAAGCACTCCTCCCAGGATAATTCCTGGAACGCCTGGCCAATTGACACGACCAGACTGAATAAATTGTCGTGCACCTGCTGATAACATGACTGCCGCATTGAGCATCATAACAGGCAGAGCTACTGCTGGACTGATACCCATCAGGGAAAAGAAAATCAATTCCGGTGCATAATTTCCAAGGCCCATGCTAAGCAACATGCCAATGAAAAAGTCAAAGATGATGCCGACCAACAATTTCCAGCCCGTCAAACCACGAACGGCGTTATCTAGGTCAGCACCAGGATTAGTTATCATACGATAGACCATGATGCCCGCCGCCACTAGCAACAAAATCCCCAAGACACGCTGAACCTTGCGGGTATCCCAATCTTGACTCACCCGTGCACCAACCGAGGCTCCTGCAAAGGCTGCTATCGCGAGAGGTACTAGGGTGGTCATTTCCACCTCAACAATAGTGATGAAAATTAAGGCCTCTATCAAAATTGGAATAATGTGGGCCGTAGTCATAGTTGCTGGAATTTTCCGGTCGTCCTGGATGATTTTGGTCGCCTTGAGGAGACTGGTGGTCGTCGCAAAGGTTCCAATACCCAAGGTATCCAACAAGTCCGTCACAAAGCCAATACCAAACCCTGTCCAAAAGCGGTCTGTTATGGATATTTTATGCTTGCAGATATGGGAAAAAATCAAATAAAGTATGTAAATAATCAAGCCCATCAGCAAGAACTGAATGGCACGCAAAATAAGTTGATCTGTCATTCCTCCATTATACTCAAAAACTGCACCGGGGTACATCTCAATATCCTTGTAGTGCCTCAAATTGAAGAAAAAAATCTATTTTTTTGCTATAATGAAGGTTATGATTGAAAAAGTTTTTCGTGATCCGGTTCATAACTACGTCCATGTGGACCATGAACTTATCTACAAACTAATTAACAGCAAAGAATTTCAACGACTGCGCCGCATCAAGCAATTGGGAACCACTTCCTATACCTTCCATGGTGGTGAGCACAGCCGTTTTTCCCACTGTCTCGGTGCCTATGAAATTGCCAGACGGATTACCCAAAAATTTGAAGACAAGTATGCCGAACTCTGGGACTCGTCTGATTCTCTCCTGACCATGGTGGCTGCTCTCTTGCATGATGTGGGCCACGGGGCTTATTCCCACACTTTTGAGCGCCTCTTTGATACCGACCATGAGGAAATGACCTGCTCCATCATTAGCAGTCCAGAAACAGAAATAAACAGCATTCTGAGGCAGGTATCCCCTGATTTTCCAGATAAAGTCGCCAGCGTCATTAACCATACCTATCCCAATAAACAGGTGGTCCAGTTGATTTCCAGCCAGATTGATGTGGACAGAATGGACTACCTCCTTCGGGATTCCTACTTTACAGGCACCAACTATGGGGAATTCGATTTGACCCGCATTCTCCGAGTTATTCGTCCGACTGAAAATGGCATTGCCTTTAAGGAGTCGGGGATGCATGCGGTGGAAGACTATGTCCTCAGCCGTTACCAGATGTATATGCAGGTCTACTTCCACCCAGCCAGCCGCTCTATGGAGGTCCTGCTGCAAAACCTGCTCAACCGTGCTAAATTGCTCTATACTAGCGAGCAGGATTTCTTTGCCAGAACCTCACCACGACTGCTGCCATTTTTCGAACATCGCATTACCCTAGCAGACTACTTGTCCTTGGACGACGGGGTTATGAATACCTACTTCCAGTCTTGGGTTGACGGACCAGACCGCATTTTGTCGGACCTGGCCCAGCGCTATATCAATCGTAAGGTCTTCAAGTCCATTACCTTTAAGGCCGAGCAAGAGGCTCAATTAGACTCTCTTCGCAGCCTGGTGGCCGATGTCGGCTTTGACCCCGAATACTATACAGCTATCCACCATAATTTTGACCTGCCTTACGATATCTACAGGCCCAATGCCGAGAAAAAACGGACCCAGATTGAAATCCACCGCAAGGATGAGATTTTGGTAGAACTATCTGCCCTCTCTCCTATCGTCGCTGCCCTATCTGGAACCATTCATGGCGACAGCCGTTTCTATTTCCCCAAGGAAATGCTGGATGAGTCTGGGATTTTCTCCCAGCAAACAGCGGCATTTATCAGCCATGTTCACAATGATCAATTTGTAATTGGAGACCAACATGACCATTAAACTAGTTGCTATCGACATCGACGGCACCCTCTTAAACAGCCAACACGAAATCACACCTGAGGTCTTCCAGGCTATTCAGGATGCTAAAAAAGCAGGTGTCAAAATTGTTATCGCCACAGGACGACCTATTTCTGGTGTCCGTGCAATCCTAGACCAGCTCAACCTGACAGAGGCTGGTGATTACGTAATCACCTTCAACGGTGGCTTAGTCCAGGATGCAGCTACCGGCGAAGATATTGTCAAAGACACGCTTTCATACGATGATTATTTGGATATTGAACTGGCTGCCCGCAAGCTCAACTTGCCTATGCATGCAAGCACCAAGGAAGGCATGTACACTGCTAACCGCAATATCGGCAAGTACACTGTCTATGAGGCCATGTTGGTGAGCTCGCCGGTCTTTTATAGAACCTCAGAGGAAATGGTGGGCAAGGAAATCATCAAATGCATGATGGTCGATGAGGCTGAAGTACTAGATGCTGCTATTCCACAACTACCTAGCAACCTGACTGATAAGTACAATGTCGCAAAATCAGCCCCATTTTACTTAGAAATCACACCTAAGACAGTCAATAAGGGCCAGGCCATTATTCAGCTGGCTGCTAAATTAGGCCTGACTATGGATCAGACCATGGCCATCGGCGACCAGGAAAACGACCGCTCTATGCTAGAGGTGGTTGGCAGTCCTGTTGTCATGGAAAATGGCAATTCCGAATTAAAAAAAATCGCCAAGTACATTACCAAATCAAATGACGAATCGGGCGTTGCCTACGCCCTTAGAGAGTGGGTATTAGACTAATGTTTACATATAAAATCGGCATCTCCGCCGAGGAACACGACCAATTTGTAAAAATCCATGAACAGGTCAACCTCCTGCAAAGCAGCTCCTGGGCAAAGATTAAGGACAACTGGGGGAATGAGCGCTTGGGATTCTACCAAGATGACAGTTTAGTGGCCGTTGCTTCTGTCCTAATCCGCCCCTTACCTGCTGGCTTTAGCATGCTCTATATTCCACGTGGTCCGATTATGGACTACTCAAACCAAGACTTGGTTCAATTTGTCCTTGCTTCTCTAAAAAAATTCGGCAAAATCAAGCGAGCCCTCTTCATTAAATTTGACCCAGCCCTCCTACTCAAACAGTACAAAATTGGACATGAAGTTGAAGAAAACCCTACAACCCTTGCACAACTAGCCATTCTCCACAAGGCAGGTGCTGAATGGACAGGACGGACTCAGGATATGGCACAAAGTATCCAACCCCGTTTTCAAGCTAATATCCACAGGGACTACTTTTCCGACGAAACTCTGTCGAAAAGCACACGCCAAACCATTCGCACATCCTTGAATAAAGGACTTGTAGTTCAAGTTGGGGGCGTCGAATGGCTAGATGAATTTGCTGCACTCATGAAAAAAACTGAGAAACGCAAATCAATCTCTTTGAGAGATAAAGCCTATTATGAAAAAATACTGACAACCTATCCAGAACATTCCTTTATAACCATTACGCAGTTGGATTTAGATAAACGTTATAGCACACTCCTTGCTCAAAAAGAGAAATTGACACAGGAAGCTCTTAAATTTACAGAAAAGACTAAGCCAGGTAAGCGATCCCAAAATAGTGAAGATACAGAAAAAACATTAGAAGAACTGGCTTTCCTGGAAAAGAAATTAGCTGAGGGGCATCACCTTGCCTCTCTTGCTGCAACACTTTCAGTTGATTTTGGCCCAACTTCTGACAATCTCTATGCTGGAATGGATGAAGAATACCGCCGTTACCAACCTGCCATTCTGACTTGGTATGAAACAGCAAGACAGGCGTTTAATCGCGGTGCCTCATGGCAAAATATGGGAGGGATTGAAAACCAACTAGATGGTGGGCTCTTTAGTTTTAAATCAAAATTCAACCCTCTCATTGAAGAGTATCTTGGGGAATTTACCGTCCCAGTAAATCGCTTCCTCTACAAATTAACAACCACCGTCTATACAATCCGAAAACAATTAAGGAACCGACACTAATGCAGCTAATTGAACTGAATTTAGTAGATTATCAGAAACATGCCAATCAAGTTTCACAGCGTTCATTCATGCAAACGGAGGAGATGGCTGAACTCCTAAGAAGACGTGGCATGGATGTTCGCTATATCGGCCTGACTGACAAAGGGCAAACTCTTGTATCTGCTATTATCTATGCAATTCCGATGACCGGTGGCCTCCATCTGGAAATTAATTCTGGACCTGTTTGCCAAGACCCGGCATACTTGCACCACTTCTACCGCTTGCTCAAAACCTATGCCAAAGAACGCGGTGCCTTGCAAGTCTTAGTCAAACCCTATGACAGCTACCAAACCTTTGACAGCGACGGAAAGGCTACTGGGCCTGAACAGCCAGATCGTATCAAAGACTTGACCGACAACGGATTCTTACACGACGGACTTTTGACAGGTTATCCAGGAGGAGAACCAGACTGGCACTATGTAAAAGACCTGTCAACCTTGACTCAAGATAGCTTGTTTGCGTCCTTTAGTAAGAAAGGAAAAACACTCGTCAAGAAAACCAATAGTTTTGGACTAACGATCCGTGAGTTGGACAGAGACCAACTGGAACGATTCAAAGCCATCACTTCCGCCACCTCAGAAAGAAGAGAATATCCAGATAAATCTCTAGACTATTACCAAGACTTTTTCGATGCCTTTGGCGAAAAGGCTGCCTTCACTATGGCTAGCATTAACTTCCGCGTCTATCTCCAACACTTGGAAGATAGCCAAAAGCAGGTCCAACAAAAATTGGATGCTGTCCAAGAAGAACTAGATAAGAATTCAAATTCTAGAAAAAAACAAAACGAGCACCGCGAGTTGACCAGCCAGGTAATGAGCTTTGAAACCCGCAAAGAAGAAGCCTTGAAATGGATTGACCAGTATGGCGAAGCTGATATCGATCTAGCAGCCAGCCTTTTCGTCTATACCGACCATGAACTTGTCTATCTCTTCAGCGGTTCATTGACAGAATTCAATGCTTTTTATGCCCCTGTTGCCCTTCAAGAATTCGCTATGCGAAAAGCCCTAGATAAAAATATCCCTTTCTACAACCTTTTAGGCATTCGTGGAGAATTTGACGGTAGCGACGGCGTTCTCCGTTTCAAACAAAACTTTAATGGGACAATCGTACGAAAAATGGGAACCTTTCGTTACTACCCACATCCTATAAAATATAAACTCATTCGCTCCTTAAAAACTATTTTAGGCAGAAAATAAAGGAAATATATGACATTAAGAGTAATCACTGAACAAGAATTTCAAGCCCACATTGATCAAGCAAAATCCCAACTTTTTGAGCAATCTCCAGAAATGGCCAGTCTGTTAAAAAAGCGGGGCTATGAAGTGACCATCCTAGGTTATGAAGTAGAAGGAGATTTGAAAGTATCCGCTATCTTATTTAGCACTCCAATTGCTGGTGGACTCCATATGGAACTTCACAATGGACCTATTTGTACTGATGAAACCTATCTTCAGGATTTTTATAAGGGATTACAACACTTCGCAAAAAAAATGCAGGCTATTGAACTCAAGGTAAAACCCTACCAATCCCTACAGGAATTTGATACCAATGGCAATCCAACTACGGACATCAATCATACCATCATTGACCAATTAACCTCTATTGGATACCATCATCAAGGATTACATGTCGGCTATTCTACAGGGGATTGGTACTACATCAAAGATCTGACCGGTCTAACTCAAGAAAATCTATTTCAATCTTTTAGTAAGAAAGGGAAGCCACTCATAAAGAAAGCTAAAACATTTGGCATCTCCATCCGTAAGTTAGAGCGGGATCAATTGGCACTTTTCCAAAAAATAACAGTTGCAACTTCCGATAGACGAGATTTTAATGACAAACCGTTAGAATATTATGAGTACCTATATGATAGTTTCGGTGATAAGGCAGAGTTTCTTGTCGCTAGCTTGAATTTCAAGAACTATTTAGACAATTTGGCTCGAGAACAAGAGGGACTATCAGGTAAGATTGATCAACTCCAAGTTGACCTGCTCCAAAATCCAACTTCAGAAAAAAAGCAAAATCAATTACGCGAACTCAAGAGTCAGTATGAAACATTTGAAATCCGTAAAGAAGAAGCACGAAACATGATAGAAAAATATGGGCAACAAGATGTCCCACTTTGTGCAAGCCTTTTTGTCTACCTAAAAAAGGAAGCCTACTATCTCAATAGTGGTTCCTATCCTGAATTTAATAAATTCTATGCGCCAGCAATACTTCAAGAACATGTAATGCTTGAAGCTATCAAGCGCGGATGCCAGTCCTATAACTTCTTAGGGATAAGTGGACAGTTTGATGGAAGCGATGGTGTGCTACGATTTAAGCAGAATTTTAACGGCTATATTAAACGTACACCCGGAGTATTCATGTACTATCCAAATCCACTTAAGCACAGTCTCATTCAAGTTGTCAAGAAAGTTTTAGGTCGATATTGATAAATCTAGGAGGACTCCTATGTCTTTAGAGCTAATAACTGACGAATTGTTCCAGGAACATATCAAAAAAGCGAATCGTCAATTCTATGAACAATCTCCTCAAATGGCTCGCCACTTAGCAAAAAGAGGCTACGACGTCAAGATTGTAGGTTATGAGGTTGAGGGAGATGTGAAAGTTTCCGGTGTTCTATTTAGTAGCACTATTGCAGGGGGGCTTCATATGGAATTACACAACGGTCCAGTCTTTACCGATCCTCGTTATTTGAAAGACTTCTTTCAGGAATTGAAACAATTTGCCAAAAAACTTAATGTACTCGAGCTAGTAGTAAAACCCTTTACAACTTATCAAACTTTTGATAGTTATGGCAATCCAACCTGCGAACCACGAGATCTAATCATCAAGGATTTAATTGATTTGGGCTATCAACATCAAGGATTACAAGTGGGATTTGATAGTGGAGACTGGTACTATCTGAAAGATCTATCTGCTGTAACTGTTGATACACTTACAGCATCCTTTAGTAAAAATGGTATTCGACAAGCTAAAAAGGGGCATGAGCTAGGTATTAAAATAAAAAGCATCTCAAGAGATGAACTTGATTTATTTCATACCATTACATCCGCTACTTCTAAACGTCAAGGATTCGAGGATAAGGATCTCGAATATTATAAAGTTATTTTCGATACTTGGGGAGAAGAGGGAGCTGATTTTCTTGTAACAACTATTAATTTCCAAGAATACAAAGAAAAAATTTCAGAAATTATAAACCAATTGCAAGCTGAAATCAAACCAGTGGAAGCCCAGCTGAGTGAGACCCCTGACAAATCAAAGTTAAAAACTAGATTAAACACTCTCCAAATACAAATAGAAGCCCAGCAAAAAAAATTAAGTGAAGCGGAGAGGCTGGTAGAACGATATGGCAATCAAGAAACTTACCTATCCGCTGGATTATTCGTATATCTTGATAAAGAAGCTTACTATCTTCATGGGGGATCCTATCCAGAATTCAGCTCATTCCCTGCTCCTACACTTTTGCAAGAGTATGTTATGAAGAAAGCAATAACCAAAGGAATATATACATATAATTTTCTCTGTTTTAGCGGTCAGTTTGATGGAAAAGACGGCGTCCTTCGCTTTAAACAGAATTTTAATGGCTATATCATGAGAACTCCTGGCGTTTTTACCTACCTTCCAAGACCTTATAAGTATCAGTTCTATCAATTGATCAAAAAATTTTTGCGACGCTCGTAACTTCTTAGTAGAAAAAATTGAGAAACACATGACACAAACACAAAATCAGCTTACACAAAAAGATCAAATGCTACGTGGAACATTTTGGTCCACTATCAGTGATTTCATCAGTAGATTACTTGGAGCACTTTATATTATTCCATGGTATTATTGGATGGGCCAATTTGCAAATGAAGCCAATGCCCTCTTTTCTATGGGTTATAATATTTATGCAACCATCCTACTTTTTTCAACATCTGGTATCAATGTCGCCCTTTCTAAACAAATTGCACGCTACAGCGTACAGAATCAAACCGAAACAATTGCAGCATTGATAAATGGCTTTTTGAAACTAATGGTTGTCTCTGGCCTCTTCTTTTCCACCTTGATGTACTTCACTTCTCCACTATTATCTGAAGGTATGGGACTCGGGCACGATTTAGTTCCAATTCTCCATAGTCTATGCCTTTCAGTCCTTGTATTCCCAGCAATGTCAACGATTCGTGGGATATTTCAGGGCTATGCCAATTTGAAACCAAATGCACTTAGTCAAATTTGGGAACAAATTATTCGCGTCATCTGGATGTTACTGACCACATATATGATTATGCAGGTGGGCAATGGAGACTATAAAGTTGCAGTTATGCAATCAACATTGGCAGCATTTATTGGTATGGTCGCCAGTGTTATCGTATTGCTTTATTTCCTAAAAAAAGAAGGACTTTTTCACCTTCTAAAAAAACCAAAAACGTCTACATTGGAAATTGATGTTACATCCTTAGTAATTGAAACCTTTAAAGAAGCTATTCCATTTATCATTATCGGATCTGCTATCCAAGCCTACCAGTTGATTGATCAAATGACCTATATACGAGTGATGGAATCCGTAACAAACTTTGATGTCAAACGGTTAATGGTTCTCTACTCCTATATGTCGGCCAATCCCAATAAAATTGTCATGATTTTAATTTCAATTGTCAATTCAATAGGTGGTATTAGCATCCCACTTTTAACAGCTAATTTCTTGAAAAAAGATCACGAAGCTTCTGCTAGTTTATTGCAACACAATATAAAATTGATGAATCTATTCATCATCCCAGCTCTTACTGGTGCCCTGCTCCTTTCAAATGAACTGTATACTATTTTCTATTCCCAACCGGAATCGATCGCCCTGCAATTATTCAACCATGCACTAATTCAGACATTATTCTTATCCGTGTATGGACTTTTATCACCAACTCTATTAGCATTTTTCGAAGGCAAACGAGCGATTAGTTACTTCCTTATTGGTTTCATCGTAAAACTTATTTTACAGATTCCATTCATCTACCTATTTCATTCAAATGGTCCACTTGCAGCAACTAGTTTGGCTACCTTAACCGCCATCATTCTTATGTATCGCCGTATCCACCAGTTGGTGGGACTTGATCAAAGCCTACTCATAAAACACCTTATCCAAGTTCTATTTGCCACAATCCTAATGGGAACACTTGTCTTCCTTGGGAGAATTGGTCTGGATTTATTCCTAATCGGTACTGGAAAACTAACCATGTTGATTAAACTAGTGCTCTTATCTGGTATTGGTGTTCTTACTTACGGCTACCTAACTCTAAGATCACAGATTCTTGATGATATTCTTGGGACGAAGGCAAATTCTCTACGAAGAAAATTCAACATTACACCCAAATAATAAAAATAGGATTTCCCACCATCACGTCGTAGGAAATCCTATTTTTTATTTTATTAAAAATTTAATAATGCTAAGAAGCTTTCCGCTTCAAGTGACGCACCACCAACGAGGGCACCGTCAACGTCTGGACACGCCATGTATTCAGCAACGTTTGATGGGTTTACAGAACCACCATATTGAACACGAACCTTGTCAGCCACTTCTTGACCGAAGTCAGCAGCAACAACGTCACGAACTGCTTTACACATATTTTGTGCATCGTCTTTAGTAGCTGATTTACCAGTACCGATTGCCCAGATTGGCTCATAAGCAATCACAAGTGATGCTACCTGTTCAGCAGTCAAGTCTTTCAAAGCTGCAGAAACTTGAGCACCTACAAATTCAACTGCTTTACCAGCTTCGTATGTTTCAAGTGACTCGCCACAGCAGATGATTGGTGTCAAACCATTACGGAAGATAGCGTGTGCTTTCTTGTTGATGTCTTCATCTGTTTCATGGAAGTAATCACGACGTTCTGAGTGACCAATAACCACATAGTTAACACCCATTTCAGCCAATACTTTTGGAGATGTTTCACCAGTGAAGGCACCAGCATCTTCAAAGTAGCAGTTTTGAGCAGCAACTTTCAATTCAGAATTCTTAGCGAACCACAAAAGAGCGTTCAAATCAACAGCTGGAGCTGCGATAGCTGCTTCGATTTTATCGCCAGCAGGCAATTTACCTGCAATCGCCTCAACGAAAGCTTGTGCTTCTTGAGGATTTTTGTTCATTTTCCAGTTACCGGCAATGATTGGTTTACGTGACATTTCACATACCTCTTCTATTTTTATTGTACAAGGTTCATTATATCACAAAGTCATGGAAGATTAAAGTATTTCATGCCTTTTATGAAAGCATACAGAAAAACTCCCTGCCAGAGACAGAGAGTTTACAATTAAGTTGTCTGACTATAATTGTTATATCTGGGAACGTAATCGAATTAAGCTTCGATTTCTGTAACCATACCTGAACCAACAGTACGTCCACCTTCACGGATAGAGAAAGTAGTACCTTGTTCAACGGCGATTGGGTGGATCAATTCAACGTCGATAGTTACGTTATCACCAGGCATTACCATTTCAGTACCTTCTGGCAATTTGATTGAACCAGTTACGTCAGTTGTACGGAAGTAGAACTGTGGACGGTAGTTGTCGAAGAATGGAGTGTGACGTCCACCTTCTTCTTTAGTAAGGATGTAAACTTCACCTTTGAATTTAGTGTGTGGGTTGATAGAACCTGGTTTAGAGATAACTTGACCACGTTCGATTTCGTCACGTTGTACACCACGAAGAAGCACACCAACGTTATCGCCGGCAAGACCTTCGTCAAGTTGTTTACGGAACATTTCAACACCAGTAACAACTGCTTTAGATTTTTCTTCTTGAAGACCAACGATTTCGATCTCGTCGTTGACACGAACTGTACCACGGTCGATACGTCCTGAAGCTACAGTACCACGACCAGTAATTGAGAATACGTCCTCGACTGGAAGCAACAATGGTTTGTCAGTGTCGCGTTCTGGTTCTGGAATGTACTCATCAACAGTGTTCATCAATTCCATAACGATGTCTTCGTACTTAGAGTCACCTTCAAGAGCTTTAAGAGCTGAACCTTGGATAACTGGAAGATCATCACCTGGGAAATCGTATTCTGAAAGAAGGTCACGGATTTCCATTTCAACCAACTCAAGCAATTCTTCATCGTCAACCAAGTCAACTTTGTTCATGAAGACGATAAGGTGTTTAACACCAACCTGACGTGAAAGAAGGATGTGCTCACGAGTTTGTGGCATTGGACCGTCAGTTGAAGCTACTACAAGGATCGCACCGTCCATCTGAGCAGCACCAGTGATCATGTTTTTAACGTAGTCCGCGTGTCCTGGAGCGTCGATGTGAGCATAGTGACGTTTTTCAGTTTCGTACTCAACGTGTGCAGTGTTGATAGTGATACCGCGCTCGCGCTCTTCTGGAGCAGCATCGATAGACGCATAGTCTTTAGGTTGGTTAACTGATGAAGGCAAGCGACGTGCCAATACAGTTGTGATAGCTGCAGTCAAAGTAGTTTTACCGTGGTCAACGTGTCCAATTGTACCAATGTTAACGTGGGGTTTACTACGATCGTATTTTTCTTTTGCCATTTTGGTAAAAGCCTCCAATAAAATATATTTTATAGATAGACAGTAGGCAATACGGTCTAACTTTACCTTACTATTCTATCAAATTGTAGCAGAAATGCAAGCATTTTCTATTTTTTTTGTGATTTATTCCATGTAGAGCTGATAATAGGGCTGATTTTTGATGGAAGCACCGATGCTTGAGGATGCTATCCAAGTTTGATTTTCTAAGGAAACAAAGTTTTCTGCCGGTCCTGTCAGGATGACACCAGCAAATTCTAGCTTGTCAATTTCCTCCTGCTTAGTGAAGTCTGTATCGCCGAATTTAGCAATATAGTCTTCTACATCATTTAGAGGAGCTCGGTCAAAACTTCCCTTATCTTTTTTGGAGAGTTCAATATATTCCTTCATCATTTGGATGCCAGATTTGAACTCCACCTGGTGTTCTGCTGGAATATCAGCTGGAAAACTTCTCAGACTCTGCTCTTTGAAGCCGAACAGCTCATCCGGAGTCACCAAGGTACGGTCCCTGTGACTGGTTCCAATCCAGTACCAATTTTGCTTAAGATTTTCTGGAATCATCTGCTTGATCTGACCCAAGCTGTATTTTTTGTCAAATGTGATGGCTACTTCAACCAGCTGACCGTCCATGTCCTTAAGATATTTGAGCTGTTCCTTTTCTCCCCATTCCGTAAAGGTGGGAAGCTTGGTATTGCTTGAATAATCATAGAGAAAATCAAAACTAGCCCCTGGGGAGTTCTGAGTAGGGTCATAGTGCATACTAAAGAGGGTAAAGTAGACTTCCCTTTGGCCAAAAGAAATAGGGACACCAGCTATATCCTTGCTCAAATTATAGTAGATTTTACCTGAAAAAAATCCCGTTTCTTGTATTTTTATCCCATCATGGCGAATGTTGGGATAGGCGATTTCTGTCAGCAAATTGTACCGTTCTCGCTCGCTATTAATGCGTGCACCGTAAATCATTTTAACCATCCAAGAACCAATAAAAAGAAAAACAAAACCAATGAGCAGGGATAAGCTGATTGTTTTTAGCAGGTGTTTCCTTCTACTCTTCTTGGTTACAATTTCAAAAGTCTTCATAGTGATACCCCTTTTCTGTCAAGGTCTTGGCCAATTGTTTCCGCCCTCTGTGGAGATTGATTTTAACTAAGCCTTGAGATTGACCTAAAATTTTGGCAATCTCCTTGGTTGTCATCTCCTGAAAATAGTAGAGGTCCAAGACTAGCTGATACTTGCTCGGCAGCTCTGCTATTGCCCGATAGAGCGGCTCATAAGACCTGTCGTCAAATTTTGTCCAACCATTTTGGTGGAAAAATTCCTTCTGTAAGATGTCATGATAATGTTTGTCCCGCCTGTATTTGTCAATGTAAGCTCGGACAGCCGATCGATAGAGCCAGGCCCTGAGTTTCTCGAAAGGAAGGACAATATCGGAGGTGAGAATTTTGACCAGAACATCCTGGGCAATATCCTGGCTATCTGCAGGATTGGCGCCTGACTGTTGCAGATAGTAGGAAATTTCCTCAGCTATAGCAATGACTTCTTTTTCATAATCATCTAGTTTGATACTGCTCCCCTCCCTTCACTAATATAACGAATGAATCTGCAATCGGTTACACAACTTTTCTATATCCATTATATATTTTTTGACAAGCAAAAAACAACCTCCGCAGAAGTTGTTTTCGTCTCTTATCCTGAATTTCGGAGGCCTGTCGCCACACCGTTAATGGTGATGTGAATCAGGCTTTCCTGCTCCTTGCTGAGCTCCCCACGACGGAGGCGGTTAATGAGCTCGATTTGGATATAGTTAAGAATATTGAAGTAAGGCATGCGGTAGTCCAGACTGGCCTTGAGGAAAGGCAGTTCGTCTAGCAACTCTTCATGTTGCTCAATAGACAAAATCATGTCTTTAGTCAGCTGCCACTCATCTAAAATGGTATGGAAGATATTGCGAACTTCCTCTGTCTCACACATTTTGGCGTATTCAAAGGCGATGTTCATGTTGGATTTAGATAAGACCATGTCTACATTTGACAAGAGTGAACGGAAGAAAGGCCAGCTCTCGTACATTTTTTGTAGTTTAGCTAGATTTTCAGGCGCCTTGTCAATATAGCGTTTGAAACTAGAACCAACACCATACCAACCTGGCAGCATGACACGGTTTTGTGACCACGAGAATACCCAAGGAATGGCACGGAGCCCACCGATTTCAGTAATGGTCTTACGGGCTGCTGGACGAGAACCGATATTCAAACTGGAAATCTCACGGATTGGCGTCGCGGCAAAGAAGTAATCGTAGAAACGAGGATTATTGAAGACCAGGTCGCGGTAAATAGTATAGCTATCCGCCACAATCTCATCCATGGTTTCACGGTAACTACCAATTTCATCCGGATCCGTAATCATCTGCGTTACCATACGATCCAGCGTTGCAGACACCAGCATTTCCAGATTGTAGTAAGCTGCGTCCTTGTTACCATATTTATTACCAATCACCTCGCCCTGCTCGGTCAAACGGATACGGTCTTTGATAGAACCGAATGGCTGGGAGGTAATGGCATCATATGATGGACCACCACCACGACCAACCGTACCACCGCGGCCATGGAAGAAGGTAATCTTGACACCATTTTCTTGACCGATTTGGGTCAATTCATTCTGGGCCTTGTAGAGGGTCCAGCCTGATGACAGATAACCACCGTCTTTATTGGAATCCGAATAGCCCAACATGATTTCCTGGTAATATTTATTGCCAGCAATCCAGCGTTTGGCCAGGTCTAATTTCAGATAATCTCGCATGGTAGCAGCAGCATTGTCCAAATCTTCAATGGTTTCAAAGAGTGGAACAATCTGAACACGGGCCTTGTCGACATCAACCAGACCAACCTCCTTGAGCAAGACTGCCAATTCTAGCAAGTCTGATACGCTCTCTGAGTGGGAAATGATGTGCTGTTTGATGACCTCTTCACCTAGCTTATCCTTGAGTTCACGCGCTGTAGCAAAGATTGCCAACTCTTTTTCCAACTGCTCTGACTTGGCTACATGGGTTGCTGACAGGATGCGTGGGTCTGTTTCCAATTGTTTGAGGAGCACATGGCACTTAGCCTCTTCTGACAGGCTTGAATAATCTTCAACGATCCGTGCAGATGCTAGGAGCTCTGCTACACTTGCTTCTAAGATAGATGAATCCTGGCGCATGTCGATGCTGGCCAAGTAGAAGCCGAAGGCTTCAATCGCTTCTAAGATCTCTGTCAAATCTCCCTTAATCAGTGCCGCTGTTTTATTTTCTTTCAGGGATTTCTTGATAGCCAGCAGGTCAGCCTTGAAAGCAGCAACGTTTTCATAGCGATCATCAGCTGGTTTGTTGTGCACGAGGTAATCACGCGTGTTTGCCAACTTCATCTGGATATAATGGAAGGCACGGCGGTAGGGTTCGTTTTCACGATAGACAGACTGATCCTGTGACAAATCAGCCAATTGCTGAACTGCCGGACTGACCTTGACAATAGTGGTCGACAGTGAGAAATTACGGTAGAGCTTGTAAAGCTGCTCATCGTAATAGTTCATAATCACTTGGCACTGGGTCAGGGCTGATAATTTCAAGGTTTCGGCCGTCACAAATGGGTTTCCGTCACGATCACCACCAATCCACATACCCATGGTAATAGGACGCGGATTATCCAACTCAATGCCCTTCTCGGCAGCCAGACGCTTGTACTCCCCTTGGAGCTTGGTCACTGCCTTAATGAAGGAGGAATTGTAATACTCCATGACATTGGTAATTTCATTGGTAACCTTGAGTTTCTTCTCCCGCGTCATATCCGTCTGCATGATGATTTCGATATAAAGACGCAGTTGGTCTTCCCACTTGGTCCGGTTCATCAAGCCCAATTTGACATCGCGGTAACGACGGAGCAATTCGTGGATATGCTTGGTCAAATCCAGCATGGACTGGCGTTGAACCTGAGTTGGGTGGGCCGTCAAGACAGGAACGACATTGAGTTTTTCAAGGATTTCAGCCGCATCTTCATGTTTGGACACCATATCAATTGTTGTGGAAATTTTTCCTAGATAATCATGACCAATATTATTTTGATGGTTGATTTCATAGGCCAAGTCCACATCTTCAGAGATGTTAATCAAGAGAGGTAAGATAGCGAAATAGCGAGAAATCACAGCCAATTCGTCATTATTTAACTGGCCGATAATATCAATCAAGGCTTGGTAGTCATCCTCATGCGAGAGCTGAGAAAGCTCCAAAATTTTCTGAAAGATCTCTGCAGACATCATCTGCCCAGCTACCTCTTCAAGGATAGTGGTTAGGATAGCAACTTCTTCCTTGATAGCATCCTTGTTGTTGTAGTTTTCTAACTTCTGAATTTTCATATTTCTCCCTAACTTTCTGTTTTAGCCATAGTCTGCTCTATTTCCTCTTCCCAGAGCTCCCGTTTTTCATTTGCATCAATATTTAAAACAAAGGCAATTCCTATAGAAATAACCAACAAGCTATTCCCTCCTTGTGATAGGAAGGGGAAGGTCACTCCCGTAGCGGGAATCAAGCCGGAAATACCACCGACATTGACAAAGGTCTGAATCAGCATCATCCCTGCTACTCCCAAAGCCATCATGGAATTGAAGGGGCGTCTAGCCCGGATACCCACCACAATAATTCTCAATATCAAAAAGAATAAGAGGGCGAGAATCAGGGAGGCTCCGACAAAGCCTAATTCTTCGATGACAATGGAAAAGACAAAGTCTGTATGGGCTTCTGGCAGATAGCCATTTTTCTCAATAGAATTTCCCAAGCCTCTGCCCAGCCAACCGCCATTACTCATGGCGTAGTAAGAATTGGTCAGCTGCAAACCTGATTCTGTCGCGTTTTCAAAGGGATTGAAGTAGGCTGAGAAGCGACGGGCAATATAGCCAAAGACGGGAATCCGTGCCACCAAATCAACCCCTAAAATCCGAATGGAGCCCAACAAAATGGTTGCTCCCAGGACCAAGCCCAGCAGGACTGTTGAGAACCAGCGATAAGCCACACCACTGACCGTTACCATGACCAAAATAATCAAAACTACAATCGTAGCATTCCCCAAATCGGGTAGGCTGGCTACCAACCCCAGGAAAAACAGGCTGACAATCCGCCAATCATTAAAGGCCTTGGGCATCCAGCTTCCCTTAATCAAGGCCTGGTAATCATAGACCTGGATATCCCTCTGCATAGCGGAAAATCGTGCCGCCAGGTACCAGACAATCAATAATTTCAAGTATTCCGCCGGTTGGAGACCGATGATCCCCCCCGGTCCCAAGCGAATCCAACCGTGGGCACCATTGACCGGATCAAAGAAATGCGACGCGACCAACATGGCTACTTCCAAGAGGAGAAATAAGCGAATCAGCCCCCTCTTCTTCAGGACCGTCAATTTCATCCGGTAGATGATAGACATGGCTACCAAACTCAGAATCCAGAAAAGTCCCTGGCTAATGACCATGCTAAAAGGATTTCCGCCCTTTTGTATTTGTAGGGCACTGGTTGTTGAATAGACAATAATCAAGCCAATCACTGAAAGAATCAGATAGGGCAAGAGAATAGAATAGTTCAGCAAATGCCGTTTATCAATCTTCATTGGTCCTCCTATAAAAAACAAGCTCTATGCTGTATATTATTTCTATTATAGCATAGTTTCATCAAAAAACGAGAGAATAGCCAAGCAGATTCAAAAATAAGGAACATTATTCTGTTCACTCAATTTTAATAAAATATACCGGCCTATTTCTCTGCAAAATCAGGAATGTCAATTGACCATTTTCACAACTATAATTTGTTTTTCAAAGCATATAAAAAGCCAGAGGCAATCCTCTGACCTAGTTTGTTTAAGTGCTCTAGCTATTTGAGTTTATTGAAAGCTTTCAAGGTAGAATTCAACATCGTCGCCTTCTTGTAGAATTTGTTCTGCAGCACCTTTTTCTGCCAAGCTACCATTGACCTTATACATCCAGTAGGTATTGCTGGCTGGATCCTGACTTTTTCCGTCGATGACCGTAACCATGCCGTTTTCTTCCTCGATATCGTAGTACTCTTCCAGGACATCCATGACAGAATCACCAGCTTCAAATCGGACATTTTCGGTAGAATTCTGACCATCAGTCGTAATCCTCAAAGTGGCCTCAAGTAGCTGACTGGTTTCCTCTACCTGACTGCTAGCTGTAGGCTGGTTACTCGTTGTCGAACACCCTAGCAAAACCAAGACAGATAGGACACTAACACAAATTCTTAGTAACCGTTTCATTTTATAAACCTCCGAAAAATCCCGTCAATAATTGGGTAAAATAAGGCAGTTGATACTGCATGGGCCACATCAAAACTTAAGCCATTTAGCCAATAGACCCATGGATTGACCCCAAATTGTAGGGCTGACAGAAGACTAATGACCAATCCATATAGAAAGGTGACTACAGCAGCTAACAACATAGGTATGAGGACTGAATTCCAAGAGCTCAACCGCAGGCCGGACCATACCCATTTCCACACTAGCATGATAGCTGCAAAACTGAGAATCTGCCACAAAACAACTATCCCAAACCCCATATAAATAGCCGTCCCAACCATGGTCAAAGCCATGATGAAGAAAGCATCTGCCATGGGCAAAAAAAGGCTGGCGACTAAAAATATAGCTGTAATGGGCTTGATATTAGCAAAAGGAAAAAAGGCAAATCGAAGTGCTATGCAAAGGCTGGCTAAGATAGCAATTCTACTAATTTTCTGGGCAGTCATGCAACTCCTACTTCATTTTTAGGACCTGTATTCTCATGCAAGAAACTTGTTGGACAAACTCGCAACGGAGAAAGGTTCCGTCCTCTAATGACAGGTTCTTATATCCATTAGTAGCATACCCCAATAGCCAGGATATGTCAAGCGGATGAAAGTTAGCTATTTCCTGCATAAATGAGACTATTTTTTTTGATTTTTCCAGATCTTTGAGTTAAAATGAAAAAGATGAGAAAAAGAATCAAACCTATCATTGTGATTGTTTTCTTTGCTCTATTCACTTCTTTGATTCTCCTGACCCGGACCATGGCTATCCAAGCTGAAAAACGGGCGGCAGCAATTCAAGAAGCCCAAATAGAAAAAGAAGCAAAGAAGATCACAAGCGCAAGCTCTACCTATGTCATAGAGAATGCTTTAGAAATGAAGCCAATCATTGACGTTTCCGCATGGCAACGACCTGAGGATATCGACTACGATACGCTCAGCGAACAGATTTCTGGAGCTATTATCCGGATTCAGAGTGGTTCCCATACAAAGAAAGAAAACTCTGCCACCGATAAAAATGGAATTGACAAGTCCTATAAGCAGCATATTGAAGAATTTCAAAAGCGGGGAGTTCCCATCGCTGTCTATGCTTATGTGACAGGAAATTCTATAGAAGCCATGAAAAAAGAAGCCCAATCCTTCTACAAGCTGTCTTCGCCTTACAAGCCAACCTTCTATTGGATGGACGTTGAGGAAAAGACCATGGGCGATATGGATGCCGGCGTCGAGGCTTTTAGACAGGAGTTGGTAGACCTTGGTGCTAAAAATATTGGACTCTATATTGGCACCTATTTTATGGATGAACATAGCATCACAGTAGATAAGTTTGATGCCCTGTGGATTCCAACCTATGGGACGGACTCGGGTTACTACAATGCCGCTCCCAACACTGATTTGCCCTACGACCTTCACCAATATACTTCACGAGGTTACTTGAATGGCTTTAAATACCATCTGGACCTCAACATCATCACTAGCTTAAAAGACCCTAACGAGGTCTATCAAAAGCTCTTTACCGTTCCTGAGTAACAACTAAATAATTTCACAAAGGAGTGCTTCGGCTGAGATCGCATCTGCGAAATCCTCGAACCTGATCTAGGTAAGACTAGCGTAGGGATTGTGTTTTATGGATATCATAAAAAGCCAACCCTCCTTTCATTGCAACCATAAAGGAGGTTTTTTATGTCCCATACTAAATTACGTACCCTGGCTGAAGTAGCCATCTTCTCTGCCATTGCCCTGGTCTTTGACAAACTACCGCTCTTCACTATGCCGCAAGGTGGCTCAGTCTCACTTGTAATGCTTCCAATTCTCTTGGTTGCCCTTCGACATGGCCTAACGGCTGGTTTGCTTACAGGTGGAATTGTCGGTACCATCCAACTCTTCTACGGCGGCTACTTCCTCAATCCCTTCCAGGTCTTTCTGGATTACGCCCTATCCTATGCTGGAATTGGATTAGCAGGGCTATTTACAAGACCTTTTAAAGCCAGTAAGACCAGCACAAGTGCAATCAGCTGGATTGGACTAGCCAGTCTACTTGGAGGCAGCATTCGTTTCCTAGCCAACTTCCTGGCCGGAATCATCTTCTATGCTGACTACGCTACACCTGGTATGCCTGTCTGGCTCTACTCTCTTCAATACAATATCAGCTATATTCTGCCATCGACCCTGATTGCAGCAGGTCTGTTGATTGTTCTCTACAAATCAAGACCTGCCTTCTTTAAGGTAAAATCATCCTAAGTCTGTCCGTTTTGGCAGGCTTTTTTCGACGAAATTCGGTCTATGTGCTATAATGGGTCCATTACATAATTTTGGAGGAATTTATGTCATCTTGGATTTCAAGAATTATCAAGGGAATGATTATCGCCCTTGGATTTATTTTGCCCGGTGTTTCTGGTGGTGTATTGGCTGCGATTTTGGGCATCTATGAGCGGCTCATCAGCTTTTTAGCCAATATTCGCAAGGATTTCAAGGAAAATTTGCTCTATTTTATCCCTGTTGGAATCGGGGGAATTTTGGGTATTGCCCTCTTCTCCTTTCCGGTTGAATTCCTGCTCAAGCACTTCCAGGTACCCGTTCTCTGGGCCTTTGCCGGTGCCATTGTAGGAACCATTCCTAGCCTGCTCAAGGAATCTACTCAAAAGAGCCAGCGTGACAGCATTGACTGGATTTGGCTGGTTGCAACCTTTATCATCTCTGGTCTTTTGCTCTACAATTTGAACAGTTTGGTCGGAACCCTGCCAGCTAGCTTTGCTAGTTTTGTCTTGGCTGGTGCTCTGATTGCTCTGGGGATTTTGGTACCTGGGCTCAGCCCGTCTAACTTGCTTTTGATTTTAGGGATTTACGCGCCTATGCTCAATGGATTCAAGTCCCTGGACCTGCTTGGCACTTTTCTGCCTATCGCTATCGGTGGGGCCCTAGCTATGGTGGCATTTTCTAAAGCCATGGACCATGCTCTCAAGGTCTACCACTCCCGCGTTTACCACTTTATCATCGGTATCGTCGCTTCATCTACCATTCTCATCCTTATCCCACAAGCTGGCAATGAGGAAGCCATTTCCTATGCTGGAGCTGGCATCGGAACCTGGCTTGCTGCCCTTGTCCTCTTTGTTCTTGGTGCCTGGCTTGGCCTTTGGATGAGCAAACTCGAGGAAAAATACAAGTAGGAGGTCATCCTATGGCAAAGAAAGAAAAAATCAAGAAAACCTTGGTCGACCAGATTCTGGACAAGGCCAAAATTGCCCACGACAGTCTGTTCATCAATGCCCTTGAAGGCAAGGTACCTGAAGGTATCCAAATGGAACAAATCTACAAAACCCTGGCCCTAAAAGGTGATAAGACAGGGCCCATTATCGGAATTGTTCCCATTACCGAGCACCTGTCCGAAAAGAAATTGGCCAAGGTCTCTGGCAACAAGAAGGTCACCATGATTCCACAAAAGGATCTGGAAAAGACGACCGGCTATGTCCACGGTGCCAACAACCCTGTCGGTATCCGGCAAAAGCACAATTTTCCTATCTACATAGACCAGTCAGCACTGGAAACGGGCTACATGATTGTCTCTGCTGGTGAAGTGGGCCGTTCCATCGGCATTGATAGTCAGGTCCTGGCTGATTTTGTCAAGGCTAGTTTTTCCGATTTGACCGAGGGAGACTAGCATGAGGATTTACTTTATCCGCCACGGCAAGACCGAGTGGAATCTGGAAGGTCGATTTCAGGGTTATTCTGGAGATTCGGCTCTCTTGCCTGAATCTTATCAGGATTTAGAAAAACTAGGCAAATACCTTGCTGAAATCCCCTTTGATGCTATTTATTCTAGTGATTTGCAGCGCGCACATAGCACTGCCGTAGAAATTGCCAAAGCCAATCACCATTGCCAAACCGTTCTAATCACGCAACAATTACGTGAATGGAATTTTGGAACGTTAGAAGGAAGCAAGATGGCAATTTTTCGTGCCATCTACCCCAAACAAGCCTGGGCACTCAAACATAATCTAGCCCTTTTTGACAATGACCTATTTGAAGCAGAAAGTGTCCATCAAGTTACTCAACGGATGGTGGATTTTATCCAATCATTAAAAAGACAGGACATGGATAGGGTCTTAATTGTCAGCCACGGAGCTATCCTAACCGCTTCCATCCACCGGCTGCTCGGATTTACACCCGCCCAGCTCCGTCACCGCGGTGGTTTGGATAATGCTTCCATTTCCATTTTGGAAACGACAGACTTTGAACACTTTACCGAGCTGGTTTGGAATGATACTCGCTATAAATCTCACTAAGAAAGCAGTTTCCTGCTTTCTTTTTTGCTGATTTTTTACCTCTTCTATGATAGAATAGAAGGAACAGACTTTGGAGGAATGAAAATTTTATGTCTACTGAACATTTTGAAGAATTGAATGACCAACAACTTGTCCGTCGTGAGAAAATGACAGCTCTTGCAGAACAGGGCATTGACCCCTTCGGTAAGCGATTTGAACGCTCTGCTGATTCTGCTCAGTTGAAGGAACAATACGAAGACAAATCAAAAGAAGAATTGGAAGAGCTGGGTCAAACGGCTATTATCGCTGGTCGTATCATGACCAAACGCGGTAAGGGTAAGGCTGGCTTTGCTCATATCCAAGACCGTGAAGGGCAAATTCAAATTTATGTCCGTAAGGATGATGTTGGCGAAGAAAATTACGAAATCTTCAAAAAAGCTGACTTGGGTGACTTTGTCGGTGTTGAGGGCGACGTCTTCAAAACAAACGTGGGCGAATTGTCTATCCACGCTCGCAAGCTGACCCATCTGTCTAAGGCGCTCCGCCCATTGCCAGAAAAATTCCACGGTTTGACAGACATCGAAACCCGCTACCGCAAGCGTTATTTGGACTTGATTACCAACCGTGAAAGCTTTGACCGCTTTGTGACCCGCTCAAAAATCATCTCAGAAATCCGCCGTTACCTTGACGGACTTGGTTTCTTGGAGGTGGAAACACCTGTCCTTCACAATGAAGCTGGTGGTGCTGCTGCCCGTCCATTCATCACCCACCACAATGCCCAAAATATTGACATGGTGCTTCGTATCGCGACAGAACTCCACCTCAAACGCCTCATTGTCGGTGGTATGGAGCGTGTCTATGAAATCGGCCGCATCTTCCGTAACGAGGGTATGGACGCAACTCACAACCCTGAGTTTACTTCCATTGAGGTCTACCAGGCCTATGCTGACTACCAAGACATCATGGACTTGACCGAGGGCATTATCCAGCACGTGACCAAGGCTGTCAAGGGCGATGAGCCTGTCATTTACCAAGAAACAGAAATCAAGCTCAACGAGCCATTTAAACGTATCCACATGGTGGACGCCATCAAGGAACAGACTGGAGTTGACTTCTGGACGGACATGACCTTTGAAGAGGCAAAAGCTGTAGCAGCTGAACACAAGGTCCCTGTGGAAAAACACTATACTGAGGTTGGTCACATCATCAACGCCTTCTTTGAGGAATACGTGGAAGCTACTCTCATCCAGCCGACATTTGTCTACGGTCACCCAGTAGCCGTGTCACCACTAGCTAAGAAAAACGATGAAGACCCACGCTTCACAGACCGCTTTGAGCTCTTCATCATGACAAAGGAATACGGAAATGCCTTTACAGAATTGAACGACCCAATCGATCAATTGGAACGCTTCGAAGCCCAAGCTAAAGCCAAAGAATTGGGTGATGACGAAGCAACAGGCGTGGACTACGACTATATCGAAGCCCTCGAATACGGTATGCCACCAACAGGTGGACTTGGAATCGGAATCGACCGCCTCTGCATGCTCTTGACAGATACTACTACTATTCGAGATGTGCTCCTATTCCCTACTATGAAGTAAGTTTGAGATGAATGCAGTTTTAGGGACTCATATCAATTCCAATAGTCCACTGGACTATTGGACTCCCTAATATGAAATATGCTCTAGCTGAACGCAAATTTATAGCTTCACACCAATTCCAATTAGAAAATCAAAAAAAATGAGTTACAGTTTCATTGCTGTAGCTCATTTTCTCTTCTAATCAAACAAATTTCCTAGTCCGGCAAAGGGATTGTTGGTCACGACTTCCTGCTGACCTAGCATCTGTTGGTTTTCATCAAACTCTAAAAATTTCTCATACACCTGGGCGGTCATACGAGCATCTTCAAGGCTATTGTGCCCTCGTCCCTTGACACCCAGATAGTCCGCCACTGAGGTCAGCTTGAGATTGACGATACTGTTTAAGTCTGTTGACCGACGCTCCAAGGCCTCTTCATAGAGGTCAACCTGGTACTGGCCCTTCAAATCCAGACCATTTTCTGCCAGAATAGGTAGATCAGACTTCATAGCATTGTAACCGATGAGGGCTGCTTGTCCCACAAAGGCCTGAAAATCTGCTAAAACTGTCTCTATTTTAGGGGCAGTTTTAATCTTCTCTACGGTGATACCTGTCAAACCGTTGATAAAGGACTGGAGGGGAACATCTGTGTAAACATAGCTGTCGAACTGGTCCACTTCCTCATGGTTGACAAACTTAACTGCCGACAGCTGGATCAGCTGATAGGCACCGTTGGCCGCATTAAATTCCAAATCAAACGCTACATATTCCTGTAAATTTTCCATTTTCACCCTCACACATCTATTTCTGCATCTATTATACACCATTTTTTACTAAAATAGACAGATAAAAAGGCTGGCGAATACCAGCCTTTCAGTGAGGGCAAATTTACTTTTCAGCTTCTTCTTTTTTAGCAAAATATTCTCGGACAATTGGCGCGACTTCTTTTCCGTAGAGTTCGATGGCACGGAGGACATCTTCATGTGGCATAGAGCCGATTGGGAGATGGAGAAAGAAACGGTCCAAGTCAAGCATTTCAATGGTCTTGATGATTTTTTCAGCAACTCGTTTTGGATCTCCGACGATGGTTGCCCCTTCGTCTGTCAGGGAGTAGAGATATTGCGCCTTGGTCATCTCGCTCCAATGTGGGCGGTCTTTGGCAATATTGTCCGTAATTACTTTGGTTGGATGATAGTATTCTTCCACAGCCTTGTCATGGTCGTCTGCAATCCAACTCCAAGAATGAGCTGCAACTTTCGTTTTCTCTGGATCATGACCTGAGTTGCGAGCAACCTTGCGATAGGCATCGACTAAAGGTTTAAAGCGATGGGCACCTGCACCAATGACAGCATAAACGATAGGCAAGCCCTTCTTAGCAATCTTGATGGTGGATTCTACATTGCCCCCAGTTGCCACCCAAATGGGAAAATCTTCCTGAACTGGACGTGGATAGACTGGTTTATTATCGACAGACTGAGTGAAATGCCCATCCCACTTGAGATTGGTTTCCTTGTTGATTTCCAGAAGCATATCCAACTTTTCATCGAAGAGTTCTTCATAGTCATGGAGATCATAGCCAAACAAGGGGAATGACTCCGTAAAGGAACCTCGACCCGCCATGATTTCCGCTCTGCCATTTGACAAAGCATCAATGGTGGTGTACTGCTGATAAAGTCGTACAGGGTCCATGGAGGAAAGGATAGAAACTGCTGATGTTAGCTTGATATGCTTGGTATTGACGGCACCAGCAGCCAGCACAATCTCAGGTGCAGAAACCGCAAAATCTTCTCGGTGATGCTCCCCAATCCCATAAACATCAAGCCCCACCGCATCTGCTAGCTCAATCTCTTTAACCAGCTGACGGATCCGCTCGTCGTGGCTGTATGTTTCGCCTGTTTTTTCTAGTGGAGTTATTTCGCCAAATGTTGAAATACCTAATTCTACCATGATGTTACTCCTTTAATCTGAATGATGTCCTTATTTTATCTTTAACTAGTGACAATGTCAAGCCGTTTGCTCACAGAAAAACGACTAGGAAAAACCTAATCGTTTTGAATGTTATTCATATCGCAGTGCTTCAATTGGATCCAATTTAGAAGCCTTATTTGCTGGGAGGACACCGAAGATGATACCAACCAGGGCTGAGAAGGCGAGACTCCCCAGAACCACTGGGATAGAGATGACGGCGGACATACCCTCACCCATGACCTTGCTGATATTGAGCAAAACGACAGTCGTTTGGGCGATTAAGAGACCGATGGCACCGCCCAGAGTGGTCAAAACCATAGCCTCAATCAAGAACTGACTCAAGACATTGCCACGAGTCGCTCCCAATGCCTTCCGCAGACCGATTTCCCGTGTCCGCTCGGTCACGGATACCAGCATAATGTTCATCACGCCGATACCGCCGACCAAGAGGGAGATGCCTGCAACCGCACCTATAAAGGTGGTCACAATACCTAGCTCACTCTTGAAACTTTCAATCATGGCAGACATGTCAAAAATCTCATAGCGAGCCTCTTTCAGACCAGAAACCCTAGTCAGATAGTCCGCGGCAGCCTGACCAACCTCTGTAGCCCTAGTCACGTCTTCGACATAGATATAGAGTCCAGAATTTTCTTTCATGCCCATCTCTGCAGCAACCTGGGTATTGGCCATAATGGCATTACCGCCTGAGTTCATCCCAAACATGGCCGTACCAGCATTGGGCTCCTTGTAAACACCGATAACTAGATAGGCATTGCCATTGAGAGAAACCGTCTGGTTGAGGGAGGCTTCCATGGAGCCAAACAGTTTTTCAGCCAGATTGACATCCAGCATGATAATGCGAGCAAAGCGACTATAGTCATTAGGAGTGAACTTGCGTCCTGCCAAAATTTCTAGATTTTTGACATCAAAATAGGAATGGCTGACCCCATTGATGGTCACATTATCAGCTGATTTGTTACCGGCTTCTATTGTTCCCATATTACTCAAATTGATATAGTAGTTGCTTAAACCGTCAATTTCCAGAAGTCCTTGCAACATGCTATGGGTCAAGTCAGGCTCTTCTTCCATAGACATTTCCCCAGTGAAGCCAGCATTAAATAAACCCGACGAAACCTCTTCTAAATTTACATAAGGAGAAAAATGGACAGAGACATTATTTTGCTCACCAGCCAGGGCCTTCTCCATGGATTTCTGTAGGCCTTCACCTAGAGCCATGATGATAACAACAGCAGCCACACCGATAATGATTCCCAGCATGGTGAGGAGGGAGCGCATCTTGTGGGCTAGGATTGATTTTAAGGCAAATTTCCAATTTTCCATTAAGCCTCCTCCCTTCTTCTATCCTCAGTGATAATCCCGTCCCGAAGAACTATTTTCCGCTTGGCATAGGCGGCAATCTCTGGCTCGTGGGTGACCATGATAATGGTCTTGCCTTCATTATTGAGCTCAGTCAAAAGCTCCATAATCTGCTGGCCAGTCTTGGTATCCAGGGCCCCCGTCGGCTCATCCGCCAAGATAATGGCTGGGCTATTGACCAAGGCACGCGCAATAGCCACCCGTTGCTTTTGACCTCCAGACAATTCCGACGGCAGGTGGTCCATACGTTCTGCCAATTCAACTTTTTCTAGATAACGTTTGGCCTTTTTCTTACGTTGGTTGGACGGTACTCCTGCATAAATCAGGGGTAACTCCACATTCTGCAAGGCGTTGAGCTTGGCAAGGAGGAAGAATTGTTGGAAGACAAAACCGATTTGGTCATTGCGGACCTGGGCCAACTTTTTCTCCGATAACTGGCTGACTTCCTCGCCTTCTAGCCAATAGTTGCCAGAACTAGACCTGTCCAGCAAACCAATAATGTTCATGAGAGTGGATTTACCAGACCCGGACGGTCCCATAATGGCTAGAAATTCTCCCTCTTCGACTTCCAAATCAATATCCTTGAGAACTCGCAACTCCTGGTCGCCGTTTTTATAGGATTTGTTGATTTGTGTGAGTTTAATTAGCTGGTTCTTCATCGGCTTCTACCTCTTGACCCTCTTGTAAGTCAAAATCTGGGAGGACAATGACATGGTCACCAACAGACAAGCCCTTGATCACTTCCTGGTTAAGAGCATCTGCATTACCCAGAGTCACCTCTACTTTTTTAGCCTTACCATCTACCAATGTCCAAACAAAGGTCTTATCATCCTCATAGACAACAGCTGTCACAGGGACCAAGATATTTTTGCTGGTGTTGACAACTTCCATATTGACAGTGAAACCTTGCTTGAGGTCGCCGATATCGCTAGTCAAAGTCACCTTGAAAGGATACTTGGCACCACCGCCAGATCCGCCGCCACCCGGTACTGCTGCCGCAGTTTGATCATTGGCTGGATAGTTTGAAATATAGGAAATTTTACCAGTCCAGGTCTGTTCTGGATAGACTTTAGTGCTTAATTTCACTTCTTGGTCAACCTTGATATTGGCCAAATCATATTCTGTAAGCTGACCTGTCACCTGCAGGCTATTTTGGTTGACGATGTGAATGACTGTCTGGCTATTGGTCGAGCTCTTAGAAACAGACTTATTGACCTCAACAACTGTACCTGATACGGTGCTGGCAACGGTCGCTTCATTGACGGCCGTCCATGCCTTGTCTACCGCCGCTTGGGCATCCGCATAGGCATCATTCAAATCCGCCAATTGCAAATCAATGGAACGTTGGGCAGAGGCCGCTGCTTCTCCATCCAAGGCTGGGTCACCTGTTGTTGGCAAGGTCTGACCACCATTTTGTACCTCATATATTTGACGTCCAATCTTATCCCGTCCACGCACAGCCGAATCAAGAGCCGTCTGCAATTCATAAGCATCATAGCGAAGCAGGGCCGTTCCAGCCTCTACCTGGCTCCCCTGTTCAACGTAAAATTCACTGATATCGCCTTTAGAGGGGTCATAATAGACAAACTGCTCTTCACCCGCAGCCACTGTCCCCGTCAACAAGGTCGACGAAGCAATCGAACCTTCCTGAACCACCCTGTAGGTCATGGGTAATGTAAAGTCTTCACCTGCGCTACCTGAACCACCTAAGGCATTAGAGAAGAGCAAGGCCCCACCGACCAGGGCTACCGATGCAACCCCAAGACCAGAAAAAAGGGCAATTTTTGCTTTTTTGGACTTAAACATATCTGTCTCCTTTACATGTTACAAAAATAATTGTCTTATAAAGATAATACACCTATACATCGTTTTTTGCAAGTGTTTTCCATACTAATTTTATAACATTTTTGTCAATTATCCCACTTACATTTTTGTAAGAAATAGCTTCTATCAATCATGCAGGTATGGCCAGTATTTTTACAAAACAATAGTAAGAAAAACCTAAATAAGGTTTCACGATAGACGTAGCGGATTTTTGATTGAAAGATAAAAAAAGGGTAGAATGTAGTCAAGAAATCTTTGGAGGAAGAAAATGAGAGAATTTGATATTATCAGCATTGGTGGAGGAAGTGGTGGTATTGCCACTATGAATCGAGCGGCTATGTATGGTGCCAAGGCTGCCGTTATTGAAGGCAGCTATATCGGTGGAACCTGTGTCAATCTAGGCTGTGTTCCTAAAAAAATCATGTGGTACGGTTCTCAAGTAGCTGAAGCCATTCACACTTATGGACCAGAATACGGCTTCACCAGCCAGGACGTTCACTTCGACTTCGCAACCCTGCGTCAGAACCGTGAGGCCTATATCGAGCGTTCTCGTTCCTCTTATGGCAATACCTTCAAAAACAATCAGGTTGAGGTCATTCAAGGTTTTGCTAAATTTGTAGATAGCCATACGGTCGAGGTCAATGGTGAGCGAATCAAAGCCAAACACATTGTCATCGCTACTGGTGGTCTTCCAGTTATTCCCGCCATTCCAGGTGCTGAATTGGGTGTCGTGTCCGACGACTTCTTTGCCTGGGAAGAATTGCCAGAGTCTGTCGCTGTTATCGGCGCTGGCTATATTGCCGTTGAGGTGGCTGGCGTCCTACACGGTTTGGGAGTGGATGCCCAGCTCTTTGTCCGCGGCGACCGCCCATTGCGTAACTTCGATACCTACATTACGGATGCCCTCATGGAAGAGATGGAGCGGACTAAGCTCCCACTTCACACCCATAAAACGCCAAGCAAGCTGGAGAAAACGCCAGAAGGAAAAATCCAAATCTTCTTTGAGGACGGCACTTCCCACATTACTGACCAGGTTCTCTGGGCTGTTGGGCGCAAGCCAAATACCAACCAGCTTAACCTAGAAGCTGCTGGTGTGACACTAACAAAATCGGGCCACATCGAAGTCAACCAATACCAAGAAACAGTGGTTCCTGGCATCTATGCCTTGGGCGACGTGACGGGTGAAAAAGAGTTGACACCCGTTGCTATCAAGGCTGGACGGCTCCTATCGGAACGCTTATTCAACGGTAAAACAGATGCCAAAATGGACTACACAGACATTCCAACTGTTGTCTTCTCCCACCCAGCTATCGGTACGGTCGGATTAACAGAAGACCAGGCCCTTGTTCAATACGGTGCGGACCAAGTCAAGTGCTACACTTCAGCCTTTACCTCTATGTACACAGCCATGGCAGACAACCGCCAGCTGACCAAGATGAAACTAGTCACCGTTGGTCCTGAAGAACGAGTGGTCGGCCTCCACGGTATCGGCTACGGTGTCGACGAGATGATCCAAGGTTTCTCAGTTGCTATCAAAATGGGAGCTAGCAAGGAACAATTTGACGCCGTTGTGGCCATCCACCCAACTGGCTCAGAAGAATTTGTCACCATGCGATAGAAATTTCATAAAAACGCTCAGACTTTCATCTGGGCGTTTTATCATCTTATGGCAAAATAGCAATGGCTCTAACTGGTGAACCCGAGCCCTTTTCCCAATGTGGAAAGGCGATGGAAATCAAGCTCCCCGTCGCTGGAACCTGATCAAGATTGTTGAGGACTTCTACCTGGTAAATGTCTTTTGACAGAAGATAGTATTCCTCTGGAAGGCTACCACCATTCTCTGCTGCTGACACTCCTGAGTCTGTATCCAGGGTCTCATGACCAACGGCCTTGACCTTGCGTTCCTCAATCAGATACTCCAAGGCATCATGGCTCCAACCTGGGGTATGTTGCACTCCATTTTCATCCAAATTACGGATGGCATCCTGGCTTGGCCAGCGTTTAGACCAGTCTGAGCGGAAGGCAACAAAGGACTCCTCTGCAATAGGACCATGTTCCTCTTCAAAATCCAAAATATCCTGCTTGGTGATTTGGTAATCTGGATTTGCTGCAACTGCCTGCGACTTATCGATAACATAAAGAGGCAGGAGCAAATCTTTCAAGTCAATCTCGTCCAAATAACGAGCCCCCTCCACAAAGTGAACAGGCGGGTCGATATGGGTACCATACTGGCCAACGACCGTGAACTGCTCTACGAAAAATCCGTCCTTGTGGTCAAACAAGGTCTTCTTCTCCAAGGCAGGCAGGGCAGGGAAATGAGGACTATTTTCATTGATTTGATGGGTCAAATCCACCCATTTTTTGGCTTTTAAGGTACGGTAAATAGCTAATAATTCTGACATAGGATATCTCGCTTTCTTATTTTTATCCATTGTAGCATGAGAATGGATCAGTCTACTTAAAAAACATAGTTTTTTACTTATATAACTTTTTTATGAATAGCTATAGATTTTTCCTATAACTGTGACAGCTGATAGTCAATGGATTGACTTCCTTTGAAAATCAAACTATAATTTTGTTAACCAATTATTATAAAAGGATAACCATCTCATGAAACAAGAATCAACTCTCCATTTGGTCTACACTGCAATCGGTGCGGCCCTCATTGCAGCTCTTTCACAAATCAGCCTTCCCATTGGTCCTGTTCCCTTTACTCTCCAAACCCTGGCTATCGCCCTGATTGCCTGCCTCTACCCAAGGAAACTGGCCCTGGCAAGTGTCGGAATTTATCTGACCTTGGGTGCCATTGGACTGCCTATATTCGCAGGATTGTCAGGTGGAGTGGCCAATCTTTTCGGACCGACTGCTGGATTTCTCTGGGGCTTTTTGGCCTACGCGGCTATCACATCCAGCTTGACGACAAATAATAGATCTCCACTCCAGGTCTTTCTGGCTTGTCTGCTGGGAACCGCTACTTGCTTTGGACTGGGATGTTTAGTATTCAAACTGGTCAGCGGTGCTAGCTGGACAGATACTCTTGGCTGGACAGTCCTGCCCTTCATCCTGCCTGATTTAGCAAAAATTTCCCTCGCCACAGTGGCACACAAACTCCTCCAACCAGTTATGAGAAAAAGGAACCTAATCGCTTAGGCTCCTCATCTTACTTATTGGTAAATGCATCCAGCATGACTTGAAATTCTTCATTGCTGAGGGTAATGCCCTTGCCCATCTTGGTATGGTCGGGACTCCAAGTGCGGATGTCATATTTGGCTGGTGCCCCGTTAAAGGACACACGGTTAAGCTCCTTGGTCCAGCCCTTGTCATTCTCAGATAGGACCAAGAGTTTTTCTTCGATTTCAAATGTAAATTCTGCCATTTGTTACCTCCTTCACTTATTTATTCGCAAACACTTGTCATTTTTATAAAAATTGTATAAGATGATTATAGCAAGTTTGAAAGGATATTGCCATGAAGAGGTTTTTGGAATCCATTTTCGACCGTATCAATGATTTTCTGGTTTACAGATCCCAACCAAAGCCTATGGAGCCTGCAACCAGAGAAGAGATTCAAGAGTATCTTGAGCTGGCCATTCAAAAGAAGGCTGCTATCCATGTTATTTATGGTGAACGTAGCTTTACCGGGGACATTGTCAAGTATGACAAGGAACGACAACGCTTGATTATGAAAAATTTCAAACGTCGCGTGACCAGTATCATTCGGATTGATGAGATTAAAAAAATCTCTCTGGTTCCAGAAAACATCAAAAAATCACAATTATCAAAAGGCTGAATTTCTCCAGCCTTTTTCTTATGCACGAATAGTAACAGCCTTGCCGTCCTCTTGATAGAGATTGATGAGCCCTGACTTGCAGGCGCGGATCATATCGCCTGGATAGATTTCACGGTCTAGCTTAATAGTCAGCAGTTCCATAGGTTTATTGGCACGGTCAATCTTATCTCCATTGGAATCATGCAGGCCTTGAATGGTCGTCTCAAAATGACGGAAACCTGGCCCGTAGAACTCAACTTGGTCTCCTTCGTTGATAACATTGCGCTGACGAATAGTTGCTGTCATGGTTTCCTTGTCAAAGGCCACTACTTCAGCGATAAATTTGTATTCTGGAATTTTACGGCGGGCACCAAACAATTGCTCGTTTTCAGTTGGTGGATTGTAGTAAAAACCAGTTGCCAGTTCACGCTGGGCTACTTTCCACAACTCGTCAATCAGGTCTTGTTTGATCGCTTCAAACTTTTCTGGACTTTCTAGATAGGCATCGACCGCAGCCTTATAGCAGTTGGTTACGGTTGACACGTAGTGGACAGATTTCATCCGGCCTTCGATTTTTAGGCTATCAACCCCATTTTCAATCATGTCTGGAATATGGTCGATCATACACATATCCACCGCAGACATGGAGAACTCCTCTGGTATTTCCCCCTTAATCGAACGACGCTCTTCACCAAATGGGAGGTCATAGAGATTGTACTTCCAACGGCAAGACTGGGAACATCCGCCACGGTTGGCGTCACGTTTGCTCATGTGGTTGGAGAGGACGCAACGTCCTGAGTAGGAGATACACATGGCACCGTGGACAAAGGCTTCGATTTCAACATCTGTCCGTTTACGGATTTCAGCTACCTCTTCCATGGTCACTTCACGGGCTAAAACAACGCGGGTTAAGCCCAATTCCTTCCAGAACTCGAAGGTTTCATAGTTGGTCGATGAAGCCTGGGTGGACAGATGGATTTCAAGTCCCGGCGCTTCAGTGGCACAGATGACGATGAGGGCTGGGTCAGACACGATAACCGCATCCAAGCCCATATCCCGCAGTTCACGGAACCAGGCTCCCGCTCCTTCTTCATTCCCTTCATGGGTCACCATGTTAGCCGCAACATAGACCTTGGCACCACGGGCGTGGGCGTATTCAATTCCTTCCCGCATCTCGTCCATAGTAAAGTTCCCAGCCCGGCTACGCAGACCGTAGGCCTGACCGCCAACAAAGACAGCATCGGCACCATAATCAATGGCAACCTTCAATTTCTCCAATGTCCCAGCAGGTGACAAGACCTCAGGACGCTTTAATGCTTTTGACATAATATTCCTCTTTCTATTTGCAGGATAGAATTAAGATAAAATCTAAGAATTGGCGATGACTAAAACAACCCTCTGGACCGGGCTTTCCCATTGACAGGCTCGGGATAAAACAGTCCCCCGGACTGGCCTCGCTTCTCTATTTCTAGGCTCGGGATAAAACAGTCCCCCGGACTGGCCTCGCTTCTCTATTTCTAGGCTCGGGATAAAACAGTCCCCCGGACTGTTTGAGTTTGTAGACAAAGTCTCTTTTCAGACTTTCCTGAGGTGATGTCGGACGGTAGCGACTTCCTTCGGAATTCCATACCTAGCCTTTGAGCCTAAGGTCTCACAGGCTCCGAATGCTTGAAACGACAACGTTTCAAGCATTTTCATCACAGCGGAAAGTCCCGGCTTAGGGCTCGCTCCGCTTGCAAAATAAATCAAATTTTTATTTCTTCTTAGCGGAGCTACTAAGTTTATTTATACAAAAGCTAGTTTGTCTACGTTCTGAAACAGTCCCCCGGACTGTTTTATTACCTCACCTTGTTCCGGTCAAATTCGTAAAATCCGGTGTCCAAACCGCGTTGGCTTGGGTGGAACTTGCATACTTGTTCGTCCAAGAGAAAGGCTTGGTCGTAGGTGAATTCTCCTTTTTCCAATAAATCACGCGCTTGGACGAATAATTTGGCAATCTCGACGAAGTTCTGACCTGGACAAAAAATACCATCCAACTTCCAATTTCGGTAGCCATGTTCATAAAGCTCTGTCAACTTGGTCATCATGTCGATATCATTGTTAATAAAAATATGCGTTCCGTGTTTATCCTCAAAAATGGAATAATGACTTTCTGGATCTGCAGGTTCTGCCAAGAAAAGTCCACGTTCCTTGGACAAATCCGTCTCATCCGCCTTAGTGAAGTTATAGTAGTTTTTGAGCAAGGTCCGCTTGGAATGGTGGATAACAGAGGCACCGTAAACCAATATTTCCGCAGGAATTTCCAGATTTTCCGAAATATCAAAGAGTTCTGCCGATGGGATTTCTCTTGCTAAGACAGCCTCGACAGCGCCGTGGTCCTTCCAGAAATTGATTTGTCGGCTGGATGTTACAAAGACAGATGTGTCGTAAATAAGCTTGAAATTGTAGCCGTCCCGCTTATTGATATAAAAAACACCTGCATCCCCAACGACCAGATAATCGACCTTGATTTCTTTCATCAATTCCATAAAAGGCTTGATATTGTCCATCATATCTTGGTGCATGAGAGCGTTGGCTGCGACAGTCAATTCCTTGCCTGCCTCGTGAACCAGCTCTGCTATTTGGCGAAGCTCATCATAGGAAAAATTGGTCGGAATTCGGAGGGCATGGTCTGCCTCACCAACATAAATACGGTCAACACCTGCTGCTAACAGTTCTTTGACCTGTTCAATGCTTTCAGCTGTTGCTGTTATAATAATATTTTTCATAATGTTCATTATATCACAAAGATTTTCTAAAAAAGGAAGCGGACCTGAATTTTAATCTTCAGACTTTTCTAATTTCTTTGTAACAATATTGTAATAATCTTGTTACAGTTTCCACTCAATTTTATGGTATTCTTGAAAAGCAAAATAAAGGAGACGATATGGCACTTAGACAATATCGGCCTGACCAAATCCCCACTGAAGAGTATATCCCGAAAGAGAAACAGGCCCCTTATCAAGCGTACCAAGCAAGAGAATCCAGTCTTCCACGAATCAATGAATTATTATTTTTTGTGAATATTGTTGTTTTTAGTATTTTGACGGTTCTAGCAACTTACGTGTATCTTTCGCTGAACATCCCTGCCTTCCTGTCCTTCTGCTTGGCTATTCCAAGTGGTTTTATTGGCATGCAGCTGCTCAAATACTCATCAAATAAAATATTTAAACGATTATTCTCGTAAACATCACCTGAGGGCTCAAAGCCCTCTTTTTCTTGCAAAAAAGCCAGGGCAGTAATCCTGTCCTAGCTCGCTGTCTTCGTTAAAAAACTAATATTGATTCAATAGCCTTGATGTAGAAATCCACTACTCTTGACGGACGTGGCTAATCTTATATCTGAACTGGTCTGCCCGTGCAATACTAAAGGTAAACTCAATAATCTTATTTTTTTGATTGTAGGTCTTCCGAGTGATATGAAGAACAGGACTATTGTTTTTAATGCCCAGGACCTTGGCCTCATGGTCTAGTGCAATACTGGCATAAAATTCTTCTTCTGCCAGCCGAATGGTTTGATTGTAATCTTCAGCAAATATTTCATAGAGCGGCATGTGATTAAGGCGCTCTTCAGTCATTCCAGGTACAACTTCAGCTGGAATATAAGTCTTTTCCAGCATCATTGGAACATTATCAGCTAGGCGAATCCGTTCTAATTCAACGATGGGCTCGTTGATGTCGATTTGCAGCTGCTTGGCCAGATACTCGGACGCATTTTTCTCAAGCAACGACAAAATCTGGGTCTTTGGAACCTTGCCGATTTTCCGCATCTGCTCTGTAAAACTATAGGCAGAGGACAGATCAACAGCAGGCTCTCTTATCTCTGAAACATAGGTTCCCTTACCATGTTTTTTATAAACAAGTCCCCTTCTTTCCAATTCTTGAATTGCCAGGCGGACTGTAATCCTACTCACCCCATGAATATGAGTTAACTCGCGCTCAGAAGATAATTTATCATTCGGCTCCATGGTATTCCGAATCTTCATTTCCAATTCGTCTACCAATTGTAAATATAGCGGTTTGTCACCTGCTTCGGTAACCATATTATCACCTCTTCCATTGGTTATAACCACTATTAGTATAGTAAAAAAACGTTCGGAAATCAAGAATTTATAGAGATTTTCCCTACTTTTTATTTTTTAGGAAAATTTCAAGAAAAATGTCGGTAAATCATCCGCGACTGCCAGTAATAGACTCATTTCCTCACTAACTTAACCACCGCCTCAACCGGTGTACTATTGTCCAAACTAATTTTTAAGTCTTCCTCAATGATTGGAAGCTTGAAATGAATGGCTTTTACCCAACGTCCTGCCTCATTTTTTTCATCATAAATCTCAACTTTTTCAATCAACATCTGACACAATCGCTTCTTGTCGATATCTTCCATGACATCCATAAATGATGCAAAATTGACCAATATTTTATAAATATTATCAGCGGTCATTTTATCCTTTAGGATTACCTCTCGTTTAGATTCACTTGTCTCAATTAGTGTTTCTACATCTGCTAATTTATCATAAATAGTATTTAACCTCATATCTAAATCAATTGACTTCTGCTGAAAATGAGGATCTTCAAAATTTAAGGAGTCAATCTGTTGGATTAAATTCAATTTGATTGCATTGAGCTGGCGAAAGAGACTCTTATATTGTTCAATTTCACTATCTATCCTACTTGTATCAACCTGAATATTAATTTTTTCTTGAAGTTTTTTTGCAAATCCAGGTCTAGAAACTAATTTACTAATAATTGATAATACTTCATGGTCTAAATTTCCTGTTTTAAGCTGTTTATTAAATGTGCACTTATGACCATCTACATGTTTTCTATGTTTACAAGCATAGTAGTAATAGTTTTTATAGTATTCATCTTTCTTATTTTTATTTCGCTTGATACTTTTATTTCCATAAAGCCCAGCATTGCATAATGGACATTTTATCAGCCCCGAAAATATATAGATAGAATCGCCCTTATTCGGGTTCTCACGTTTATACTTATGGGCATTAGCTTCTCGTTTTTTCCTCACTTTATTCCAAGTCTCATCGTCAATAATAGCTTCATGGACTCCATCTGTTAGAATATAATTTTCAGACTGTTTGACTTTCGTTTCACCAGAAATTTTATCTCGAGTGCTTTCACGCCGTCCAAAAGCAATTTTTCCATTGTAAACTGGATTGTCTAAGATTCTTGCAATGCCACTTGATGAAAAATATGGAAGCGTACTATTGTGTCGAATTGGTTTCTTTATGTCTAGGTTTGCTAAATGCTTGGCAATTGCTATAGTGCCCATATCACTGTTAGCAAATAGATCAAAGATTATTTTTACTGATTCAGCTTCTTCTTGATTTACTTGCAATTGACCATTAACAAGGGAATCAATTCCTTGACGCATATCCGTTTTCCCGCAAACCAAGTAGACTTGACCTAAATCACTGAGTCGAATGGTCATAATGCAGTACCTTATCCAAGATTGTTTCCATTACTTCCTGATTGATAGATTGGAAGAATGTAACTTCCGTTTTTTCCGAGACGAATTTTCATCAGAATATCGTTTCTGCTTTTCTTTTCAAAGCGGCGAGATTGGGGAACAGTCAATGGGACGATGGGCTGAGACATAATAAATCCTCCAGTTCTGTTTTCTCTAACAGTATACTGGAGAATAGGGAAGCTGAAAAGATACTCCGTTATTGGGCGGTTGCCATATATTATACTCCTAAATACGAAGAAAAGCCCTTAGAAAATCAATTCTAAGGACTTTGTCTTCAGGCTGACCACCGCAGTTTTGCGGGTGGTCTTAAGCTTTCTTGCCAGAGCTAGGTCTATTTATCTGTTCTTGAAATTGTTTGGGAGGACATTCATGAAACGTGTTTCTCCAGATGGAGAAGTTCTTCTAGACCAAATCTTCTAAGAGAATGCTAGATGCTCTTACTCTTGGCGACGGCGTTTACCTGCAAGTGCGAGTGCTGCAAGAAGCATGCTTGCACCGATTGCTGTTGCAGCTGTAGAGTTTGACTCACCTGTATTTGGCAATTGGTCAACGACTGGTCCTGCAGGACTAGCTGGTTGAGCTGGTTTTGCTGGAACCTCTGGACGAGCCGGAACTTCCGGTGTTTCTGGTGAAACTGGACGATCTGGTTTCGCTGGAGGGGTAACAGGTGGAACTACTGGTGTACCAGGTTTAACTGGGATATAGGTAATTGGAGTGTCTACACCAGGATTTGTTGGAACTGGTGGGATGTAGTTTCCATTTGGATCCTTCGGCAATTCATTTCCGTCTGGTCCAACTGGTACATAACCAGGAACAACCGGAACTACTGGTGTAGTTGGAACACCTGGTTTAGATGGATCTGTTGGATGGTTTGGATATGGAATTGGCGGTACTTGTTCACCTGGAACATTTGGAACCCAGTTTCCAAGTTTCTTATAGACAACCGTCACAGTCACATCTGCATCTTCTGAGTTAACTGTGGTTGCATCGACTAACGGAGTTTCAGTGTAGTAACCTGCAACCACTGGAGAAGATACTGCTGGTAATTCTTGTGCAGGAGTCCAATCACCGTAAGTGATTTCACCTGTTACAAGGTTCACCTTAGCTGTCCGTGTGAAGGATACCTTTTGAACCACTTCAGTAGCTACCGTTTCACCTGCTTCGTTGACATAAGTGATAGTCCGAACAACTTCTTGAGTTGTAACAAGGTCCTTCACAGAGTCAGGCCATACTGGTGAGTTAGGATCAGTCGGGTCTACTGGTTCACCAGGTTTAGGAGTTGGCGTGTTTGGATCAGTTGGATCCACAGGAACTACCTTAGCCTTGAGGGTTACCGTGAAGACTTGGTCAACCGATTTGTCCTTATCGTAGGTTGCACCTGTTGGGAAGCCATCTTCTACTAACTCGTAACCTTGTTTGATTAAATCTTCAATGGTTGGAGTGGTTGTGTAGTCGATTGTCTCACCAGACTTACCTGTTAAGGTTCCAGAGGTTGCTAGTGGGTTGCCATTTTCATCTACATAGTTGACAATCGCTTTTTGATCATCCGCTACATAGGTGATTGAGGTATCCACACCTGGATTTTCCGGTGTTGGAGGGATATAGCCCTTAGATGGATCTTCTGGGTCCACTGGAGTAAGTGGGTTGCCATTTGGATCTTCAGGAGTATAACCAGGAACATAAGGGATCACCACATCAGGTTCTCCAGGAACACCAGGGTTCTCAGGATCGTTTGGATATGGAATTGGAGGTACTTGCTCACCTGGAACATTTGGAATCCAGTTTCCAAGTTTCTTATAGACAACCGTCACAGTCACATCTGCATCTTCTGCATTTACAGTAGTTGGGTCTACCAATGGAGTTTCAGTGTAGTAACCTGCAACCACTGGAGAAGATACTGCTGGTAATTCTTGAGCAGGAGTCCATTCACCATAAGTGATTTCGCCTGTTACAAGATTTACTTGGGCAGTACGTGTGAAGTTCACCTTTTGAACCACTTCAGTAGCTACCGTTTCACCGGCTTCGTTCACATAAGTGATAGTACGAACTACTTCTTGAGTTGTTACAAGGTCTTTCACAGAGTCAGGCCATACTGGAGAGTTAGGGTCAGTTGGGTCAACTGGTTCACCTGGTTTTGGTGGGTTCGTTGGATCTACTGGTTCGATACGTGGAGTTACCTTGATAGTCCAAGATTGATCCACATTGTCGTCTTTATCGTAAACCTTATCAGAATCATTGTATTCATCGCTTGTTACGGTGTAACCAGCTTTGGCTAATTCTGCAAGTTTGTCAGCAGTGTTGATACCTACTGTGAAGCCTGGTTTGCCTTGTTCGAAGAAGGTAGAGATGGTTTGACCGGTAGATTCATCCACGATAGTGACAGAAGCTAATTGCTTGTTGTCTTCCACGTAAACGATTGGAGTATCCTTGGTTGGGTCAGTTGGTACGTTTGGTACGATATAACCCTTGTTTGGATCTTCTGGGTCTACTGGAGTTAACGGAATGAACTTGCCAGGATTTTCTGGGTCTGGAGTTACCGGTGTGGTTCCTGGGATATGAGGAACGGTCGGAACTTCTGTACCAGGTTTGGTTGGGTCAGATGGGTCTACTGGGTAAACAGTGGAAGGTACATCAGGGAATCCTGGAGGTACAACTGGTACCCATGAACCTAATGGAGTGTAGACAACAGTGACATTGATGTCTGGATCTGTTGCGTTCACATCTTGACCTTTCACCACTGGAGTATCTACTAAGTGGTTTGCTAGGCTTGGTGAAGTTACATCTTCAAAGGTTTGAGTTGGAGTCCATTCGCCGTAAGTGATTTCGCCTGTTATAAGGTTGATGTCAGCAGTACGGGTGAACTTCTTAGTTTCAGTAACCGTTTCGAAGACAGTCTTACCAGTGTTATCTACATAAGAGATGGTCCGGGTTACTTCTTCGGTAGTTACTAAGTCTTTGACAGTGTCAGGCCATACTGGAGAGTTCGGATCAGTTGGATCTACTGGCTCACCTGGTTTTGGAGTTGGTGTGTTTGGATCTGTTGGATCGATTGGTACTACTCTCTCCTTGAGGACTACTGTGAAAATTTGAGGAACTGAAGGGTCCTTATCATAAGTAGCTCCAGCTGGGAAGCCGTCTGAAACGAGTTCATAACCCTTCTTGAGAAGTTCCTCAATAGTTGGAGTAGTACTGTAGTTGATTACTTCTCCAGATTTACCTGTCAATTCACCTGAAGTCGCTAATGGATTGCCTTTCTCATCTACATAGTTAACAGTCGCTGTTTGATCTGCCAATTCGTAAGTGATTGGAGTATCTTGACTTGGATCTTCTGGTACAGGTGGAACCTCATAGCCTTTCGTTGGATCGTTCGGATCAACTGGCTGCAATGGAATGGTTTCATTTGGATTATCTGGATTTGGAATCGTAGGCACGATACCTGGAACATATGGAACGGTTGGAACATCCGTACCTGGCTTAGTAGGATCATTTGGATCTACTGGGTAGACAATCTCTGGTACTTCAGGGTAGCCTGGAGGTACAACTGGTACCCATGAACCAAGTGGAGTATAGACAACTTGAACATGGATATCTGGATCTACGGCAGTAACTTCTTGGGCACCTACAACTGGGATACTTACAAGGTGATTCTCTTTGTCTGGTGATTTCACTTCAGGTAAGGTTTGAGCTACTGTCCATTCACCGTAAGTAATCACACCTGTTACCAAGTTGATTTCCGCAGTACGCGTAAATGTCTTAGTTTCAGTTACAGATGCGAAGACAGTGTTTCCTTGGTTATCTACATAAGAGATAATACGAGTAACTTCTTCAGTTGTAACTAAATCCTTAACAGTTTCTGGCCATACTGGTGAGTTTGGATTTGTTGGATCTACTGGCTCACCTGGTTTTGGAGTTGGCGTATTCGGATCGTTTGGATCAACAACTTCTACACGTTGAACTACTTCAAATACAAATGCATCATGTGCAGTTGGATCTGGTGAGTAGACACCATCTTTCGAATAGTTATCTTTATTCGTAACTGTATAACCAGCTTTTTCGTATGAAGCTACGAGTGTATCTGTATCATAACCAAATTGATCTCCCGTTACACCGTCCAATGGAATGGTTACAAGTGTCACTGGATTAGCTGGATCCGTCACGTTGACAAATGTGATTGTCGCTTGCTGTTCCTGCTTCACATAACGAATTGGTGTATCTACAGTTGGATCCACTGGTACTGGTGGTATGTATTGACCAGTGTTTGGATCCTTCGGAAGTTCATTTCCGTCTGGACCGACTGGTACATAGCCTGGGATTTCAGGAATACCTGGAGTTGGTGTAGGTTGGCCAGGAATAGTAGGATCTCCATTTGGATCATTTGGATAAGTGATCGGTGGTACTGGAGTTTCACCCGCAGGAAGTTCTGGTTTCCATGAACCAAGTTTTTTGTAGGTAACAACCACTTTGATATCTGCATCCTCAGCATTTACTGTCGCTGTAGGAACTTCTTTAATATCAACGATATACCCATCAATCAATTCTGAAGGTACAGCTGGGAATTCTTGAGCTGGAGTCCAAGCACCGTAGGTGATTTCACCCGTTACCAAGTTGATAGATGCTGTACGAGTGAAATCTTTCGACTCTTCAACTGAGCCAAATGGAGTCGTTTCACCTTCGTAATAATACTCAATCGTACGAGTTACTTCTTCAGTTGTTACTAAGTCCTTAACAGAATCAGGCCATATTGGTGAATTTGGATCTGTTGGATCAACTGGTTGACCTGGAACAACATCTTTAGGAATATCAACCACACGCTCTTTTACAACGATTTCATATGATTGAGATGGTTGGTCAGCTGTATCTTTCACATTATCGAACGTCTTCGCTGAATCAAGGAAGGTGTCTGTTACCTTAGTCTCTACATCATACCCTTTGCGTTTCAACTCAAGAAGTTTTTCTTCTACTGTTTGAGTTGCGATTTGCTCTGTTGCCTTACCAGTTTCTGTAACAGAAGCATATTCTGTTTTATTTGCACCATTTGCATCTACAGTTGAGATAGTGATCTTAGCAGTTTGTGTATCTTGAACGTACACAACTTTTTCAACGATATCCGCACTGTCAGCCTTAACCTGTGCATTGACAGTTGTTGACTCAGGTGTTACATCCACTCCATCCTTGGTTGCAGTTGTAGCTGTATAGCCTGGTACTTCCGGCAATTTGTTTCCATCAAGAACATCGTCCTCTTTAACCGCAGTCCAGTCACTATAAGTAACATCACCTGTTACCAAGTTGACCTGAGCAGTACGCGTAAAGGTTACCTTATCAGTGAAGGTAGCTGCTACTTCCTCATTAGCTTCATTGACATAAGTAATGGTTCTTGTTACTTCTTCAGTAAGTGTCAGATTATCTACACCTGCAGGCCATACTGGTGAATTTGGATCTGTTGGATCTACTGGTTGACCTGGTACAACAGTCTTAGGAACATCAACAACACGTGGCTTAATAACAACAAGGAATTCTTGCAACTTATCTGAATCATAGTCGTAGTCTTGACCAGCAGCTGTTGTGAAGTTGTCAGATACAAGCTCATAACCCAATTTCTTATACTTGTTAATGGTATCTTCTGTTGAGTAAGTGATGTCTGTACCTGGGTTACCTGTCAAGGTACCTGAATCTTCCAAGAAATCTGCCGCACCTTCAACTTGGTAGCGGATGATCGCTTCTTGTGGAACTGGTGTGTAGATGTGAGTCGTTTCGAACGCAGTCGCAATTGTGGCATTTCTCAAATTCTGTTGAATTCCAAATGGAACATAGCCTAAATTATCAAACTTATCGTTTACACCTCTCCATTTAAACTCAGGGTCACCTGAGGCTTGAGCATGTGTATAAACCTGGGTACCAATAAAAATCCTACCGTACTTACCAGCTTCGCCAGAACCTGACCATTGTGCTACAACACGATATTTAGACCCCTGTTCATTGACTGGACTTTCTTTGAATACCATATAGCCAGAGGCATCATCGTTTGTATAAGGAGCATAGATTTTTGGGTTTTTGTTATAGTCATAAGTCTTACCATCTGTATAAGTTAACGGACTAGTTTCAACAAGTTTGATAAATCCTGTAGTATCGGTACCTTCCCAATCTACTGTACCAGTATAGGTCGGATCTAAGAAATAGTATTCAGTTACAATCTGAGTGTCTGAACTTACTTTTCGAATAGCTTTATAATGAACTGTTTTTTCGTCAACTTTACCAGCCATATAAACAGTTCCGGCTGGTAAACCTCCTTGCACAACTTCTTTTGTAGTACTCTTATAAGCATAACCACTAAATTCACGCTGTCCAGAAGGAGTAACTGGTTGACCTGAAATGGTTTGAAGACTATATGTCGCTAATACTGTACCATCTTCCACAACATATCTGGTTGTATTGATTTGATAATCAGGAACAATCGTATAATTATAGTCTACTACTTTGCCATCTTTAGTACCTTTAAGGACCATCATACCTTGTGTACTGCCTTCAGTTGCCGTGGTAGCATCGTAAGTAATAGTAACAGTTTCATTATTAGAATTAACTGTTTGAGGATATGTGAGAGTTGCACTTGCTCCTTGATCAAGTGTATGAGTTTCTAATACTTGACCGCTTGTAGTACTTACTAATTCCGCTAATATTGTAGAAGTATTTGCATTCTTATCCAATGAAAAACGAATATACGCATCAATCGGTGCACCATTAATATAAATCGCTGGCTGATTTTCATTGTAAGCAAGGAAATCATAGGCTTCAAAAGTGTACCACCCTGTTTGATCAGTTGCTGCAACTCCACTTCGAAGAGTGTGCGGTTTAACACCAGCTCCATTCGGATCTTCCATTGAAGGTGTCGCAGTTGTGCCTGTTTCAACAAGAACACCTGTTCCTTGACCCACACCCAAATCTGAAAGCGAGGTATTCAATGCGATTTCAATATCATCTGTTCCCAAGAATTTACGCAATTCCAAAGCAAGCGCTTCTACGTTTGTACGAACTGCATCGATTTGAGCGTTTACTTGATCAAGAGTTGCTAATGAGTCTTTCAAGACTGTAGTAGCTTCTGTCGCAGACAATTTCGTTGCTGCAGCAGCTGCTTTCAATGCAGTGTTGTCACTATCCGATGCTGCTACAAGTCGTTCTGCTTCGTTAGCCAATACCTCTGCTTCTGAAGTAACTTGCTCAAGGACAACTTTCGCTTCTTCAGCAGTCACAGGTACTGATACTTCTGTAGCGTCTGTTGCAGCTTCAGTTGTCGTTGCAGGTGCTGCTGTTTCAGTAGCTGTAGTAGTTACTGCTGGAGCCTCAGTTGTCGTTGCTGCTACTTCTGCTTTCTTAACAACTTTAACAGTTACAACATTTTCAGCACCTTCAGTCACTTCTTGTGATACTGCAGAAGCTTGATCAGTTGCTAATTCGTAGCCTTCTGGCAATTCTGCTACTACTTCAACAGTTGTTTTTGCAGTCACATCTGTGGTTGTAACTGTCGCTGACTTCACAACTGCCTCAACAAGAGTACCATCTTCAAGAAGGTACTGAACGATATAGTTGATAGTTGCTGTACGTTCTGTAGCGGCTACTTCTGTTGTTGTAGCTGCTGGTGTCGTTGACGCTACTGTTTCTGTAGCTGCTGTCTCAACACTTGTAGCTGGCACAACTTCTGAGCTAGCCTGTGTTGAAGATGTCGCTGTTGTAGAAGCTAACGCTTCTGATGAAGCAACTGTTTCTTCCGCTTTTACTGCTTGTCCGCCTACACCGAGTGCCAAGGACATACCAAGCAATACGCTAGCTGCTCCAAAGTGGTATTTACGAATCGAGAAATGTTGTCTCATTCCATACCAGTTAAATGATTTTTTATTATTTTTGCGCATGAAACGCCTCCTAATAATGTAAATTGCTATGTAAATTGTCATAATAAAAACCACTTTCCCTTATCTCTAAAATCAAATTTAATAAAGAGAATTGGAAAAATTACTATCTTTGAAATAGAATAATAAATCATTTTAGGGAGGACAGATTTAAAACATTTCTTTTAGGATGTTAGATAAGTAATAGTCCAATTGGTCCTATATGTTCTTAAACAACAACTCACATAGCTAATCTCGACATACATATACTATTTTTAGTTTATAATCTTACATGATACTAGTAATAGGATTGATCAGTCATCACATTTAATAAATTTGGGGAGTAAATAGAAAGGCTCTATCCATATTTAATATTGAACATTTCTATTATCATTTACCACATCTATAAATGAATATTTATTAACTAAACTTAGTATAAGAATATCAACTAAATTATACCACCCCCCCCCCCCAATTTTTTCAAGTATAAAGTCAAATAACTTATAATTATTCTAAATCTAATAAATAAAAAATATCATCTTGGAGTAAAATATGATAGAATTAGGATATAATTAAGCTTTCCGCTCTACAATATTTAGCTCTTGTAGCAAGCACAGTAAGTGGGTACCCACTTACGATAAAATTAACGAAAAAAGCAGACGCCTTTGGCTCTGCTTTTTTTGTTATATTTTACTTGTTAGGGAGAGCCCTAAGACCCCGATAGAAAGGAATAGACAATGGAAAAACGTACCCGACCAAACCAATTAAAAATTCGATTTTCAGATAATTATCCTCTTCTCCATAGTTTATTTAATTCCTTCTGTTTGTATCTTGAAAAAGAAATAGTCCCAACACCCTCATTTGTAAATACTATTAGACGTTCTGATAAATTTAGTCCTTGAATTTTATCAATATTGACAAGGAATTTACGATGACACCTAAAAAAGTTCAATTTTAACTTATCTTCTAAATCTTTCAAGGTACCATAAAATTCAAAAACACCAGTCTCTGTAATTACTCAATCATTCCAAACCAACTTAACGCATCAATGATAGCTTGTTCTTTTTTGGGCGGACAATTTGGAACTCTTTGATTTTCTTTCTTAGAGTGATTATAGTTCTCTCGCTCGATTATCCCAAGTTTCCTTTTTACTTGTGCAATGTTAAGGGTAGATACTTTTAATTCAAATTTTCTAAAGACATAATCTTTGATTTCTGAATAAGTGGCATCCTTCTTAACAGAAATATCTTTGAGATCTTCTTCATTGATTTCAAGATCAATATGATGGTTGATATCTCGTTTGGACAATTTCACAACCGCCTCTGTCCGTGCAGTATGTGGGAACATATCGACTGACTGGATGTATTCTACATCATAAACCTTGGCCAATTTTGCCAAATCCCGTGCCAGTGTCGACACGTTGCAGGAAACATAGACCATCTTAGCTGGCTTGTAGTGTAAAATGGTGTCCAGCAACTTATCATCCAGACCTGTTCGAGGCGGATCTACCACCAAGGCATCTGCCCGGTAGCCTTCCTCATACCATTTTGGAATAATATCTTCTGCCTTGCCCGCCTCATAGTGGGTATTGGTTAAGCCCATTCTCTTGGCGTTGACCTTTGCATCCACGATTGCTTCTGGTATGATGTCCATTCCCCGAACCGACTGAACCTTTCTTGCAAAGGCAAAACCGATAGTCCCTACTCCACAGTATGCATCAATCAAGTTTTCATCGCCCTTTAAGTCCAAGGCCCTAACAGCCTCACCATAGAGAACCTCTGTCTGTTGCGGGTTCAATTGGTAAAATGCCCGAGGTGACAGTGAAAATTCATAGTCCAAAACAGCCTCGGAAATGGCTTCTTGTCCCCATAAAATCTCCGTCCGTTCCCCGTAAATCTCGCTGGATTTGGACTGGTTCCAGTTGAGAGCAACGGTGACAATGGCAGGAAATTGCTTCGTCAATTGCTCAATCAATCGCGTCAAATTCACCTGACAGGAAGTCACAAAAATTAATTGAACCTGCCCTGTCTGTCTTGCACGACGCACCATCACAGTCCGAATCCCCTGCTCTCTTCGTTCATTGTAGATAGGAATCCGATGCTTGGTCAGTAAGTCTGACACGGCATTGATAATGGTCTGGGTTTCTTCATCTTGGACTAGACAATCTGTAATCCCAATCAAGCGGTGGCTACCTTCTGCGTAGAGCCCAGCAGTCACCTTGCCCTTAAAGGAGCGGGTCTGGAACTGCAGTTTTGCTCGGTAGTGGGTGGGCTGGTCCATGCCGATGGTCGGACGGATGTCAAAATGTTCATAGCCTGCTGGTTTGAATTTTTTCAGGGCTTGTAGCAGCAAATCTTGTTTGAAGTCCAGCTGCTTGTCATAGCGGAGGTGCATAATCTGGCAACCACCACAGGCCTGGTAAATCTCGCAGGCTGGCTGGACACGAAACTTGGACTCTTTATTGATTTTCAGAAGCTTGGCCTGGACAAAATTCCGCTTGACATCGGTAATTTGACAATAAATCTCTTCTCCCTTGAGAGCGCCAGGGACAAAAACGAGAGTTTTCTGGTAAAAACCGATACCTTCGCCGTTAATGCCCATGCGCTTGATTTTTAGAGGAATTCGTTGGTTTACTTGTAGATTCATGTTTCTATTTTACCGAAAATTCCTGTATAATGAAAGAATGAGAGTAACAAAGATTGAAAAGAAAAAAAGGCTCTATTTGCTGGAGCTGGATAGTTCAGATAAGCTCTATATCACTGAGGACACCATTGTACGCTTTATGCTGACCAAGGACAAGGAAATTTCTGAACAGGAGTTGGCGGAGATTCGGGACTTTGCCCAATTTTCTTATGGGAAAAACCTGGCTCTTTATTTTATTTCCTTTAAGCAGCGGACCAAGAAGGAAGTGGCTGACTATCTGCGAAAGTACGAAGTTGATGAGAACACCATCCCAGCAATTTTGCGCAATCTAGAGGAGGAAAACTGGGTCAACGACCTAGCCTATGCGGAAACTTATGTTCGGCAGAATAGCTTGAACGGGGACAAGGGGCCAGCTGTCCTTCGGCAAAAATTGCAGCTCAAGGGTCTTGAAAAATCCCTGATTGACCAGGCACTGACTGATACAGACTTTTCTGAGCTAGCGGCAAAGGTTGGAGACAAGATTGTACGAAAATATGGTCACAAATTGCCTCTCCGCGCCCTGCAGGATAAGATTGCCCAAGGACTGGTGACTAAGGGATTCTCCTATGAACTGGTCAAAAGCGTGGTAGCTAACTTGGACTTGGACAGTGATGAAGAGGCAGAAGCCGATTTGTTAGAAAAAGAACTGAACAAGCAATACCGCAAATATAGCCGAAAATATGAAGGCTATGAGCTTCAACAACGTCTGACCCAAGCCCTGGCCCGAAAAGGCTATGATTACGGCGACATTCGTTCGGCTTTACGCGACTATCTATGACAAAAATTTCGCCCAAGTGCCAAAAATATGATATAATAGTCAAGATAAATTGTAATAGTAGAAAGTTGGTAACAAGGTGAAATTACCAAAAGAAGGCGACTTTATTACAATTCAAAGTTATAAACATGATGGTGAAATTCATCGCGCCTGGCGTGACACCATGGTACTAAAAACAACAGAAAATGCCATCATTGGAGTCAATAATCATACATTAGTCACTGAAAATGATGGTCGACGTTGGGTGACAAGAGAACCTGCTATTGTCTATTTCCATAAAAAATATTGGTTCAATATCATCGCCATGATTCGAGAGAACGGGGTTTCTTACTACTGCAACCTTGCCAGCCCCTATGTCCTAGACAATGAGGCTTTGAAGTACATCGACTATGACCTAGACGTAAAAGTCTTTGCGGATGGAGAAAAGCGATTGCTGGATGTAGATGAGTACGAGCGCCACCGGAAATCAATGAATTATTCGACAGATATTGACTATATCTTGAAGGAAAATGTCAAAATCCTGGTAGACTGGATCAACAATCAGCGTGGTCCCTTCTCTCCAGCCTATGTCAATATTTGGTACAAACGCTATTTAGAACTGCGAAATCGATAAAGTCATTTATAAAGAAAATCCTGTTTTTCAGGCTTTTTTCTTACCTGAGAGGAGGTCACTATGGCATTTCAAGAGACAAAAGGGCGCTATGCCAGCTTCGGCGTTGTCACTTCCCTTCCTGGCGAAGTGATCGACCATTTTTGGTTTATCATTGATAATTATTTAAAAGGAGTCCTGCCTTTGAAAAAGGTTCTGCGCTTCTCCCTGAAAAATCGCAAGGGCAAACTCAGCATTACCTTTTCACAGGAAGGCTATAAAGAGGTTCTCACCATTGATTTCCAAAACAAATTCGACCCCTTCTTCCCGTCAACAGTATTGGTATTCGATAAAGAGGGGCAAGAAACCGTCGCCCTGCCGAAGGAATTGAATTATATATAGCAAAAGACTTGAGCCGAAACTCAAGCCTTTTCTTTGTCTTAGGAATTAGGATCATCCAAACTACGTCCGTGCAAGCCTTTCTCACGTTGGACTTGGCGGAGTTTTTCAGGGGTCACATCGTTACCGTCCTCATCGACGACCTTGATACCTTCCACATGGGCACGCACGCTACGGCGGTAGCCCTCGATGTACTCCTCACGAAGAGCTGCTTGTTCCTGCAACTCCTCCTCTGTCAAGCCTTCCGCCTTTTTCTTGCGGGCCAATTCGTTAATGCGATCGATTTTTGCTTGTTCCATGAATACCTCCTACTTACTATTCAAGAGATTGAAAACAGCTACTGCTGAAGCCTTATCTGCCAAGGTTTTCAAGAGAGCCAAGCGGTTGGCTTTGACCGCTGCGTCATCTGCCATAACCATGGTATTGTCGAAGAAGGCCGCGATGACTGGGCTGAGAGCAAAGAGCTTGTCCAAGTTGCCTGCCATGTCTTCCGTCAACTCCAAGCCAGCCACTGCTGCAGCAAGGGCTTTCTCCTGGTCGTTTTCAAAGAGGCCCTCGTCAATGACAGTCGCCTCCGCCTTTTCAGCCAAGTTGAAGACCCGTGACAAGTTTTCCACGGCTTCCTTGTAGTCAGCCTCTTTTGATTTTTGGAAAATAGCAGAGCTGGCTGCCAGTTGCAGTCTAACGACAAAGGTTGAGCTGGCCAGTACAGCCTCACGGATGTCTTTCGGAATAGCCTTATCCATCATTTTCTCTACACGGGCACGGATAAAGTCCATAACAGCTGGCTGGTTGTCATAAGTCAAGCTAGCAAAATTCAAGCTGTAGAGCTCCGCAATCAGCTGATCCAATGGAATTTCCCAACCAAACGCTTCCAAGATCCGCACGATACCCTGTGTTGCACGACGAAGAGCGTAAGGGTCGTTTGAGCCAGAAGGAATCAAGCCTACTGAGAAGAAAGATAGGAGGGTATCGAATTTGTCAGCCAGTGCCAAGACCGCACCGACCTTGCTTTCAGGCAATTCGCCTTCTGCTGAGTTTGGCAAGTAGTGCTCACGGATTGCTGCTGCCACCGCAGGTTTTTCCCCTGTAAGAAGAGCGTACTTCTCACCCATAATCCCTTGCAATTCATCAAACTCACCCACCATGCCTGTCAAGAGGTCAAACTTGTAGATGTCCGCAGCACGCGCCACATCTGCTTTTTCATCCGCAGACAAGCCAGCCAAGTCAGCCAGTTTTTCTGCGATAACTTTGGTGCGTGCCATGTGCTCGTAGAGAGAACCGATTTTTTCATGGAAGGTCACGACTTTGAGGCGTTCCACCAAGTCAGCAATCTTGAGCTTTTGGTCTTCACGCCAGAAGAATTCGCCATCTTCCAAACGAGCCACCAAGACTTTTTCATTTCCTTTGATGACATTGTCAAGGTGCTGATCGTTACCGTTGCGGACAGAGATGAAGTTTGGCAAGAGTTTGCCAGATTTATCACGCACCACGAAGTAACGTTGGTGGTTTTTCATAGAAGTGACCAAAACTTCCTCTGGCACTTCCAGGTATTTGGTGTCAAAAGAACCCATGAAGGCAGTTGGGTATTCGACCAAGTTGAGAACTTCATTAAGCAAATCTTCATCAATTTCGACTGTCACCTTGTGTTTGTCCTCGATAGCCTTGATTTGTTCGACAATCATATTTTGACGCTCTGCGGGATCAGTGATAACAAACTGTGCACGCAAGTCTGCCTCGTAAGAATCTGCACTTGCAATCTCTGTTTCATTTCCAAGGAAACGATGACCACGGCTGATGCGACCAGACGTAATGTCCAAGAAATCCATATCCAATGCTTCATCGTCCAAGAGAACGGTCAAGGTGTGGACAGGACGGATGTAGGCGAATTTATTGGATGCCCAGTTCATGCTGACAGGGAAGGTCATAGCCTTCAAGACCTCTGGAATGCCCGCCAAAACTGCCTTAGCTGGCTGACCCGCCTCATGCTTGGTCACATAGACATACTCTTCGCCCTTGATCTCGCGGAATTCGATGTCAGCTGTCGTCAAGCCTTTGCCACGGACAAAGCCTTCTGCAGCTTTAGTGAAGTTTCCGTCTGCATCCAAGGCAATCTTCTTAGCAGGACCCTTGAAATCTTCCGTCAAGTCTGTCTGCTGGTCCGCCAAACCTCGCACACGAACAGCCAAACGGCGTGGCGTTGAAAAGACATCAATGCTGTCAAAGGCCAAGCGATTATCTGTCAAAAAAGTCGCCATGCGGTCACGCAACTGGTGCATGGCTGGGGTTACGATGTAGGCAGGGATTTCTTCCAAGCCAAGTTCAACAAGTAAATTCTTTGTCATTATTCTGCGTCCTCCTTCAACAATTCTGCTCGTGTTGCTTCATCCAAAAGTGGGAAGCCAAGTTTCTTCCGCTCTGCCACAAAGGTTTTGGCAACGACACGGGCAAGCTTACGGATACGGGCAATGTAGCCTGCACGCTCAGTTACAGACACGGCACCACGGGCATCCAACAGGTTAAAGGTATGAGAGCATTTGAGTACATAGTCAAATGCTGGATGAACCAAGCCTTCTTCCAAAGCCCGCTCTGCTTCTTTCTCAAACTTAGTGAAGTTTTCAAGGAGCATATCCTGATCTGATACTTCAAAGGAGTATTTTGAATGCTCATACTCTGGCTGGATAAAGATTTCACCGTATTTGACACCGTCTGCCCACTCGATATCGTAAACGGAGTCAACCTCTTGAATGTAAGAAGCCAGACGCTCCAAACCATAAGTTACTTCGGCTGTGACTGGGCCTGTCGCCAAACCACCAACCTGTTGGAAATAGGTAAACTGCGTGATTTCCATACCGTCCAACCAAACTTCCCAGCCCAGACCAGCTGAGCCTGTTGACGGGTTTTCCCAGTTATCCTCAACGAAACGAATGTCGTGTTCCAAAGGATTGATGCCCAAACGCTCCAAAGACTCCAAGTAGAGTTCTTGGATATTAGATGGAGATGGTTTCATAACTACTTGGAATTGGTGGTGTTGGTAGAGACGGTTTGGGTTTTCCCCGTAACGACCGTCCGCAGGGCGACGAGATGGCTCCACATAAGCCGCATTCCAAGGCTCAGGACCGATAGCACGCAAGAAAGTGTAGGGACTCATGGTACCCGCACCTTTTTCCGTATCATAAGCCTGCATGAGCAAGCACCCCTGCTCATTCCAAAATTGTTGTAAGGTCAAGATAATTTCTTGAAAAGTAAGCTTTTTTGACATATTTTTCCTTCTTTCTATTTTAAATAATCTTGCGACGTGAGCCTTCCTAGCCGATACTGCTAGGAAAGGCGAACTAGTACAGCGTCTAGCTCAGTCGCCATAGCGATGAGCGTGTGGCAATTCGGCTGAAAGGAGACGATGCCACTGACGCTGTGAAAGGTAAGTTTTTTTGACATAAAATCCTCTTTCTTTAAATACCATCTTTTAGTTTGCTTTTAGTACTAGACAACGAGCTGCAGGCTGTACTGGAGTACGGCAAAGCGAGCTCAAACAATAACAATTGTTTGAGGTTGGTAATGAAGAAACGGAGTTTCATCATTCGTCGACGTAGTAAAAGATAAACCGAAAGATGTACAGGTGCGAAAAAGAACCACCTTCTCTCCCCCATGCCTTGCGACATAGGGGCGTTGAGAACGCGGTTCCACCCTGATTTATTACTTCATTTTATATAATTTTTCACTGAAAGCGCCAATTATTTCCACCCCGGCTCGGCTCTCACTCTCCCAAGCTCGCTAAACAAAGATGCTGAAACAACCTTCTTTCTTGTTGAATAGTATAGCAGATTTGCTGGGCTTTGTCTACTACCATATCACAAACTCAAGCTATCCCAGTCTCCTGTCTGGGCAATCTCTACTCGACTACTGATTTGCTTTGCAGATGCTGCTAGGAGGTCACATTCCTCCTGGGTCAAGTCTAGTCGCACCCTGTCTACAATGCCCGCTCTGCCGATGACTACTGGATAACCTAGATAAACCCCGTACTCTTGCTGGTAATGAGAAACCGGTAGCACTGCTCTGCTATTGCCCAAAACCGCCTCAACCAAGCGTTTGGCCGCCGCTGCGATGGCAAAATTGGTATAGCCCTTGCCGAAAAAGATGGTGTGTCCGCCCATGCGCGCCTCCTCTGCCAGCTGGTCCAGCTCTTTCTGGTGCAAAAGTGCCTGAATAGGCTGACCCGCCACCACCACCTGGCTCCATGCAGTGAATTGAGAATTGCCATGCTCACCCAGATTGTAGCCTGAGATGGCTATCGGAGAGAGTCCAAACCGCCGCCCCACTGCACGCTTCATCCGCGCCGTATCCAGCAAGGTACCCGTGCCAATCACCCGATTGCGAGGAAAACCAGTATAGGTCTGATAGAGCTGACTGATGACATCGACGGGATTCGTAATGACAATCAAAATACCAGAAAAACCTGAAGCAACCAACTTGCTCGAGACTTCCTTGACCTCTTGACTAGTGAAAGGCAGTTCCGCAAAGCGGCTATTGGTCGCATTGGCCTGGAGACTGATTTTCCCAAGGCTCGACACGATAATATCTGCGTCCGATAGAGCACTGTAATCATTGGCAATGAAAGTGGCAGACTGCCCCGTATTGGCCACACGATCCTCCATATCCAGAATATCTGCCGCAAGTTTCTCTTCATTCTTGTCAATCAGGACATAGTCGTCAAAGAGATTGCCTGCCACCAAATCATGCAGGAGGGTGGCTCCGACATGGCCCAGACCTATGATACCGATTTTTCTAGCCATAGACTTCCTCCACCAGACTTTCCAAGGTCAACATGGCCTTAACCACATCCTGAGTTTGAATATTCTGATCAATATTGATGTAGCTTTCCTTGCTAGAGGTCGCAAACTCAGCCACCTTTTGCATAGCAGCTGCCCTATCCTCCGTCACATCCAGCTGTTTCCAAGAATAGATATAGCCGTTCTTTTGGTAAAAAGGCAGGAGTTTTCTGACCTCATCCCTGTCACCCGTCAGGCATAATTGCACCAAAATCCCATAAGAAACCTTGAGTCCGTGGGCAATGCTGTGGGTTTCATGGAGCAGGGTCAATCCATTATGAAGAGCGTGAGCCCCCGATACATAGTCGCTGGTTTGACAGCCGACATTAGCCGCAATGGCAAAGGTCGTATCCACAATCCGCTGAAAGGCTGGACTGAGTTTGTTCTGGTCAAAATCCGCAACAGCTGTCTCCGTGTCCTGAAGTAAAATATCCAGCGAGACCTTGGCTGTCGCTAGCGCCAGTTGAACAAGGGCAGGCAGGTCCGCACGATTTTTCCCTCTGTGAATCGCCTCCAGCTCATACCATTTAGCCAGGGTATCCGAAATGCCTGAAATGAAAAACTCCCGTGGCGAATCCAATAGCAGGTCATAATCCACCACCGTCATAAAACCCGACCGTTGGCAGTAATCAATAGACTTGAAGGTATGGTCTGGATGATAGGCCACCAAGAGCGGGGTCGAGCAGGCACAGGTAGAAACCAGGGTCGGTACAAAAACCGCCTCAATACCCAGACGGTCGGCTATCCCCTTGGTCGTATCCATGACCTTGCCGCCACCTACGCCAATCAAGACATCTGCACCTAGACTTTTAGCCTTTTCTGCCAAGCGATTCATATCTTCATGACTGGCTGTCTGGTCATAGAAGAGCACCGGCCAATTGGGTTGATTGCCACCGTGTTTAACAAAGGCCGCATAGGATTTCTGCCCTGTCACAATGACCGGCTGCTTGAAGATTACCAATCTTGCTGGCAATTCTTTAATGGCACCGCTGGATGCCACATATTGCCCCGGCTCACCCCGCACTAATTTTTCAAATTCCATACTATTCACCTCTTTTTTATTTATGATATGAAAAAAACAAAGATATATCAACCATTAGCCGACATCTTTGTTTTCTGTCTATTAACGATGGTTGATTTTCTTGGTCACAAAATCTCCGACAAACTGGATGAAGAAGATCATGATCAAGATGAGGAGTGTCGCAACCAAGGTAACATCATCATCCGAACGGTTATAACCATAGGAAATAGCGACGTTACCTAGGCCACCGGAACCAATGGCACCTGCCATAGCGGTGTAACCAACCAGGGAAATCAGAGTCAGGGTTGTTACACGAATCAAGTCTGGCAGACCTTCGCGTAGGTAAACCTTGATAATATCAGGAATAGTGGCTCCTACTGACTGGGCTGCCTCAATCACACCCCGGTCCAACTCTGACAAGACAACCTGAACCTGACGGGCATAGAATGGAAATACAGACAGGGACAGAGGGACCAAGGCAGCTTTGAGACCGATACCTGTTCCTACAATCGCACGGGTTACAGGGTTGAGGACAGCCAAAAGGATGATAAAGGGAACCGCCCGAAAAAGAGAGGCCACCTTGTCCAAAATCCAGAACGCATACTTGTTTTCCAAAATGCCACGAGGGCCTGTCAATACCAAAAGAAGACCTCCGACCAAGCCCAAAAGGCCTCCAAAGATAAAGGACCAGAAGGTCATATAAATGGTCGCCTGAATGGCTGGCAACCAACCGTAAGGCGTATCCCAGCCCATTTTTATCACATTTTCAAATGTTGTTTCAATCCACTGATTCATCTTACGCTCCCTTCAAAACAGTCACTTCTACCTGTGCCTCTGCCACAGCCTCCAAGGCATGGTGCAATTGGGCAGGCTCACCTGATAAGATAACGACTAGCTCACCCACTGGCGTGTGGTCCAAAATCTCAATATTTCCATAAAGAATATTGGATGTCACCTGGTACATCTTATACAAATCATTGACAATAGCCGTATCCGTGCTGGCACCCGAATACTTGAGTTGGACCAGAAGACTGTCTTCCGGCAGATTTTGCACAATCCCCTGCTGGTAAATTTTGACCAGTGCTTCATCGATTCCTGTTGCTGTTTTGATAAAGTCCTGGGTCAATTCCTGCTTAGGATGTGAGAAAATCTCAAGAACAGATCCTTCCTCAATCAACTGACCATCCTGCATCACCGCCACCCGGTTGCAAATGTCTTTGACAATCTGCATCTCATGGGTAATCATGACAATGGTCAAGCCCAATTTCTCATTGAGTTCTTGCAAGAGAGCCAGAATCTGCTTGGTTGTTTTAGGGTCCAAGGCAGAGGTTGACTCGTCAGAAATCAAGATTTTGGGATCATTGGCAAGGGCACGCGCAATAGCGACCCGCTGCTTTTGGCCACCTGAAAGTTGAGACGGATAGTTTTCTGCTCGGTCCGCCAAACCAACCAGGTCCAAGAGCTTGGCAACCTTGGCTGCCTTTTCTTCCTTGGTCAAGCCAGAATGCTTGAGGGCAAAAGCCACATTTTCCGCAGCAGTCATCTGGGCCATCAGATTGAAATGCTGGAAAATCATCCCAATTTCACGGCGTTTGATTCGCAGTTGGGCTGGTGTCAACGTAACCTTATCACCTTCAAAAATCACATCTTCATCAATAGTGATTTTACCTGCTGTCGGCACCTGCAAGAGGTTGATAACACGGACCAGGGTTGATTTCCCCGCCCCAGAATAGCCGACAATTCCATAAATATCGCCTTGGTTAATATGGATGGTTACATCCTTAACCGCCTCAATCGTGCGCTTTTTCTGATGAAAGGTCACATCGATATTATCTAGCTTAATCATTTCCTTACTCATAACTTGCTATTAACTCCTCAATTAGTTGAACATGACTATAATAGTCAGCAATTTTTACATTTTCATCGCCCGCATGGTCTCGGCTATTGGCATTGCCCAGTCCAAATCCAGCAATTGGCACCTGCAGGGCATGAAAGACTGTATGCATAGGGCCTGTCCCCGGCGAGGTTGGCAGCACCGAAACCCCGTCAACCGTCAACTTTTTAGCTAACTCGATAACTTTGGCAATGGCTGGCGCAGTCATGTCGCTACGGTAGCTCTTAATGCCTAGGGTGAAATCGACCTGAACCCTGTCAAAGCCATTCTTCACCAGCTGTTGACGGACCTTGTCCAGCACATCCTGAGGATCCAAATCCGGTACCAGACGAATCTCCATCTTGGCAGAAGCCTGGGCTGGAATAATGGTCTTGACTCCCTGGCCCAGATAGCCTGTAGAAAGACCCTCAATGGTAATGGACGGTTCAAAATAAAGGCGTTTCAAAAATGCTTTTCGCTCTTCCAAGAGTGTTGGCAGGGTCAAGCTGTAAATCTCCGTAAGATTTTCAGGACTGGTCAGGGCGAACTCCTCTACCAAGGCTAACTCCTGCTCATTCGGCTCCTGAACCTGGTCATAGAGACCATCCACCAGGACACGACCATCTGGACTTCGGAGGGATTGGAGGCCGGACAAGAGATACCAGCTAGCGGAGTCAATCACTCCGCCATAGGACGAATGAATGTCCAGCTCTGCCGATTGGACAGAGACATCGAAAGTCACGATTCCCTTGTTTCCACCAGCGATTTCTAGCTGATTGAGGGCATTTCGGTGACCTTGTTCCCAGATGAGCAGGTCTGCACCTGATAACTGGTCCTTGTACTTGACCAAATACTTATCCAAATCAACCGACGCCGACTCTTCAGCACCTTCCATGATGAAAATAACATTGACCGGTAGTTGACCGTCGTGCTTAGCCTGATAGCTCTGAAGGGCGGATAGGCGAGCCGTGATATGCCCCTTGTCGTCATCCACCCCGCGGCCATACATGTGGGTCTCGTCCATTGTCAGTTCAAAGGGTTGCCCCTTGAGCCAAATCTGGTCACTATCAGCCGGCACTGTGTCATAGTGGTTGTAGAAAATCAGGGTCTTGGCATTGGGCACCGTCGCTGCAAAACGAGCCATGACAAAAGGAGCCGTATGAGACTGGTCCAAGATAACCTCTGCCCCTGCACTTTCAAACAAATTCTTGAGGTAAGTAGCAACCTCCAAAAGACCAATCTGCTGGGCAAAGATAGATTTCATACTAATCAGTTTTCTCAGATGCCCAATCCCCTCCTGGACAATCTTGTCTTCCTGGAAGGCTGCGATTTGTGCCTGCTCATTTGTCTGTCCCATTTTTTCTACCTCCTCCAAAAATAGGAAGAGAAGCTGGGGGTCTCCCAGCCTCTATCCTGTTGTTTAATTCTTTTTATTCTACTTCGTTCCAGATTGGGAAATCTGTTTTCTTAGAGCCGTCCTCAATCAACTTACCAACTTCATCAGTGTTGTATGCTTTGACAAGGGCTTTGATAGCGTCAGCCTTGTCTGACTCTTCCCACTTGTCTTGAGCAGCGATGACATTGTACCAAACTTTTGTATTTGGACCTTTTTCCTCGATATACAAGGCAGTGTCTGTATCGATACCTGCTTCTTGAGCGTAGTTATTGTTGATAACTGCCCCGTCAACTGATTCCAATGAACGAGCTGTTTGGCTAGCATCCAATTCAGTGATTTTGATATTTTTTGGATTTTCAGTAATATCAGCAAGTGATGCCAAGTCACCGTCTTTCACTTCCAATTTGATCAAGCCAAGTGACTCAAGCAAGAAGAGGGCACGGCTACCGTTTGTTGGGTCGTTAGGAATTGCGATTTCAGCACCTTCTGGAAGGTCTTCGACATCTGCATACTTGTCTTTACCGTCTGCGATACCTGAGTAGAAACGAATTGGGCTGTAAAGAGTGTAGCCCGCAACCTGCAAGTTTTCACCATTTTCTGTGTTCCAGTTATCCAAGAAGAAAATGTGTTGGAAGGCATTGACATCCACATCGCCCTCAGCCAAGGCCTTGTTTGGTTGTGAATAGTCTGTGAATTCTGTGAACTCCAACTTCACACCTTCTTTGGCAGCATTTTCCGTAACCTTGTTCCAAACATCAGTCGTGTAAGTGTTGCGCGTCATGATACCAACCTTCAAGGTTGTTTCCGCTGCATCTGAAGAAGTTGAACCTGATTCAGATGCTGGAGCACATGCTGCAAGTGTCGCAATGGATAGGGCAGCTGTTGCTGCAAAGGTAAATAATTTTTTAAGTTTCATAGAAAGTAATCTCCTTAATTTTTGAACTGTATTTATCTTAACACAGAAAATGAAATCTGACCAATTGGTATTTTTTATAGATAGTTATAAGTTTTAACTATATCAAAACCCAGTTTCACTATAGCTTTTGAAAACATGCAAAAACCAACCACTCTTACGAGCAGCTGGTTAACTTAAAATCGATCAACAATGTATTGGAAAAGTTCTCTGTGTTGACGGCAATCCTCAAACAAGAACTCTGGGTGCCACTGAAGGCCAAAGAGGGCCTGCTTGCCCTTGCTTTCATAAGCCTCAATGGTCCCATCTCGTGGATCACGTCCTGTTGCTACTAAACCAGGTGCCAATTCCTTGATTCGCTGGTAGTGGAAGGAATTGATTTGACTACCTTGAGCAAAGAGGTGGCTGACACGGCTATGGGCCTCGACTTCTAGCTGGTGAGAGGTTCCTGCCCAATCATTCTGCCAATGGTCCTCCAAGGACTGCTCCAGACTACCACCCAGGGCCACATTGAGCAACTGCATCCCACGGCAGACTGCAAAAATCGGTTTGCCCTGACGAAGTGCCTCCTTAATCAAGGCCAATTCAAACTCATCACGCGCCAACAAATAATCGTCACTGTCAATCTCTTTTTCCTGGCCATACAGGCTAGGGTCTACATGCTGACCACCAGATAAAATCAACTTGTCCACCATGTCAATGTAATCCTTGGCCGAATCCGGATTTCCCATAGGAATCACGATTGGCAAGCCACCAGCCTGGCGCACACCGTCTGATAATTCACGCGCCACCGTCACATAATGACGACCCGATTTGCTTGGAAATTCTTGCTCATTACCCGAAATACCAATCACAACCTTCTTCATAGGAAATCCTCTCTATCAATTTTTTATTATTCTATCACGAGCAAGAAACATCGTCTAATATAGATTTTCAATCTCGTTATAAATTTTATTTATCAGGGATTGAAAGGACAAAATGTCCCTCCTCCACCTCTAACCACTGACCTTGAGTGACAAAGTCGTGGCTCTGCTTATTCTTTGCCAAATCAGCCAATTCCTGCCGGGCCTGAGCTGGATCCAAACTCAGATTGGACTTTAGCAGATAGCGGGTATAGGCGTGCTGGGGATTTTGGAAAATAGCTGACGCAGAACCCAGTTCAACCAGACTACCCTTATACATGACAGCAATCCGATCTGCAAAGTGCCGCACCAAGGTCAAATCGTGTGAGATGAAGAGATAGGTCAAACCAAATTCATCCTGCAAGCCCCGTAGCAAATCCAAAATGGTCGCCTGTATGGAAACATCCAAGGCTGATGTTGGCTCATCACAGACCACAAACTGAGGCTGCGAGACGACCGCCCGTGCAATCCCAATCCGCTGACGTTGACCACCTGAAAAGGATTTGGGACGCTTGTGGACCGCATCCCCACTGATTCCCACCCGCTCCAGAATAGCCAAGGCCTTGCTTTCCGCCTCTTCCTTGGGCAGGGCGTAGAGGGGTTCCTTGACCAATTCCAAGGCTGATAGGTAGGGATTGAGAGACGAATAGGGATCTTGGTAAATGACCTGCAAGGCCTGTTTTTTCAGCTCCTGATCCGATAGGCTTGGAAAACGAATGTCCCCTTGGCTGGCTGTTTCCAGTCCCAAAATAATCTTGGACAGGGTTGATTTCCCACTACCTGACTCACCTACCAAGCCCAGGGTTTCCCCCTTGAAAATGGACAGGTCAATATCTTTCAGGGCCTGAACCACCTGTTCTTGACCCAACCAGGATTTTTTCCGATAGGTCTTGCTGACACCAGCAACTTCTACCATAATATCTTTAGGCATCTGCTTGCTCCTTTCTTACCCAATGGTCCGGACCGACCTCAACCAACTGACTGGTCGGACTATCTACTGGCAAGCTGCCGTCAAAGGTTTCCAAACGGGCCGCCTTGAGCAGGGCCTGGGTATAAGCATGCTGCGGTTCAGCGAAAATGGTCTCCACATTAGCCTTCTCTACCACCTTGCCCTGACGCATAACATAGACCTGGTCACAAATGCCAGCAATCACACTGAAATCATGACTGACAATGGCAATGGTCAAGCCAAAGGACTCCTGCAACTCATTGAGCAGGGCCAAAATCTGAGCCTGAATAGTCACATCCAAGGCCGTTGTCGGCTCATCCGCAATCAAGAGCTCGGGTTTGGCTAATAAAGCCATAGCAATGACAATCCGCTGCCGCATACCACCTGAAAACTCAAAGGGAAATTGCTTGAGACGTAAAGCTGGATCCGCAATACCAACCTTTTCTAGAATCGATAATATTTCTGTTTCCACCTGGTCCTTGCTCAAACCTGGCTGGAAACGACGCACTACTTCCCTCAGATGAAAACCAATGGTCCGCAAGGGATTAAGAGAGGTCATAGGATCCTGGAAAATCATGGACAAGGGCAGAGCTTTTGGGTTGTCAACAGCCTGTCCGTTCATCTCAAAGCTGCTATAACTTGCCTCCAAACCTTTGGGCAAAATCCCCATCAGAGACTTCATGGTCAAGCTCTTTCCAGAACCCGACTCGCCAACGATACCGACGATTTTTCCCTTGGGAATGCTGAGGTCAATACCGTCCACCAAGACCATTTGAGAGGTCCGTTTCTGATTGGTAATGGTCAGATTGTTTAAGCTAATCAAATTCTCTGTCATTAGTAGACCTCTCTTTCTAGGCAATCACGAATCAAGTCACCGATATTGTTAAAGGAATAAATGGTCAGAAGGATAAAAAGTCCCGGCAGGATTGCCATATGTGGAGCACTCTGCAAGGTTGACTGGGCATTTTGCAGGAGACTTCCCCAAGAAGCCAGCGGTTGCTGGATCCCCATTCCCAAGAAACTGAGGGCAGACTCCGTCATAATGGCCGACGAAATGCTGGTCGATGCCGTTACTATCAAGGTTGGGAGGATTGCTGGTAAAATATGGCGACAGATGATTTTCCGCTTTTTAACACCGATAAAGGCTGCATAGCCAACATAGTCTGCCACCTTGGCTTTCATGGTCTCGGCCCGTAAAATTCGGGCAATGCTCATCCAAGAAAAGCCACCAATAACAATGATAATGGTTGACAAGCCAGGTTTCAAGAAGACGCTGAGCACGATGACCAAAACCAGCCAGGGAATAGAAGACAGAACTTCAACAATCCGCATGATGACATTGTCCCATTTTCCGCCAAGATAACCAGCCGTTATCCCGACCAGGCTGCCGATTGTCACCGAGGCGACCATGGCCATGAGACCGACTAAAAGGGAAATCCGTCCACCGTAGATAACGCGGATAAAGTAGTCACGCCCGACCTGGTCCGTTCCAAACCAATGCTCCGCACTCGGTCCCTGGTTCATCTGCGTCACATCCGTCAGATTGGGATCGATAGGGATAAGGGGGGCCAAGAGAGATAGGACTACCAAAAAGAGGATAAAGATGACTGAAAAGAGATAGAGGGGAGATTCTTTGAGTGTTGCCTTCAATTGTTTGAGTATCAACATTAGTTTTCTCCTCCTTTCCAGACACGGGGATCCACTAGGGCATACAAGACATCCGACAGGAGATTGCCCAGGATGACAAGGCTGGCAGACAGGAGCATAACCGCCATAATCACCGGATAGTCCAGGGCCTTGGTTGCTGCTGTCAGATAAGGTCCCACTCCCGGCCAGGCAAAAATGGTTTCGGTAATGATAGCTCCCGTCACCAACATAGGTAGGGCCATCCCCACCTGGGTGGCTACAGGAATCAAGACATTTCGTGCCACATGCTTGCCGAAGATTTCTGATTTTTTAGCCTTAAAAGCCTCTTGTACGGTCACATAGTCCTTGTCCACCTCCACAATGGCTGATGCCCGGATGAAACGAATTAATTCTGGCAGGAAAGCCATGGTCAAGGTCAGATAGGGCAGGGCGAAATGGGAGAGAAAATCCAGAAAATCCCCTTCCTTACCCAGGGTATACATACCGATAAAAGGAAAGAGGCGCCACTTATAACCAAAGAGATAAATCAAAATCATGGCAAACCAGAAGGTCGGCATGGCAATCCCGATAGAGGCAAAGGCATCGATAACCTTATCAACCCACTTCCCTTGCTGGGAGGCTGAAATCAAACCCAAGGCCACTGCCAAGACTAGGGCAGTCAAGTAAGAAGGCAAGACCAGCGAAATGGTATTAGGAATTTTCTCCGCCAAATCCGCCCCAATTGAATGCTGGGTCATCAGAGAAAAACCAAGGTCCCCTGTCAAGAGGCCCTTTAGCCAGATGCCGTACTGAACCAAGAAAGGTTGGTTGAGCCCATACCGTTCCTTGAGCAGGTCAATTTGCTCCTGATCCATATTGGGCGTTGTCATGGAATCAATCACATCAAAGGGGGCCAATTGAATCAGGGAAAAGACGATAAAGGAAATGAGTAATAAGAGAGGAATGGCCTGCAAAATCCTCTTTACAATATAACGAAACATAGTTCCTCCAAAAACACGAAAAGGGAGCCTGCCAAAACCCTAGAACCTATATTCACAGCTCGGCACCTTTAGCTAGGGCTATTTTTATGCTACTCAGCGTTCGTTTTTCTAGAAATACTGTCAGTATTTCTAGAAAAACGGCCTTGATGTGCAAAAAACTATTTCCTATCCAAATGTACTTTACTTGTGAATACAGGTTCTTATAAAGTTCGGACCTAACTTCCCACTATTGTTTGAATGGGCTGACTAAGATTAGTCAGGCCCATTCGTCTTGTTGAACAAAAGACTCCCTTATTCAATCGTCAATTTAGACGGATCTTCAAAGGTAAAGATTGGAACCAAACCAGCCTCTTCGACATTTTTCACACGCTTGTTAACAGCCAAGATTTTCTTGTTGTCCACAATTGGGTAGATAGCCGCTTGGTCAGCCAATTCTTTCTGCAAATTGTCATAGATTTCTTCACGCTTAGCCTTATCCAGCTCAACCGCGCCTTCTGCAAAGTAGCCGTCAATTTCTGGTGAAGTCAATTTGAAGTAGTTAGACGCTCCACCTGACTTGAAGAGACGAGCATATTGGTCTGGGTCATTCCCCATGATGTAGCCACCCAGGAAGAGATTGTAGGCTGTTGAGCCTTCCTTGCGCAATTCTGTGAAGAGGGCAGATGAATCGCCACCAGCCAATTCAACCGTTACACCGATAGCAGCCAATTGCTGTTGGATCAAGGTTGCTTGTAGGGTTTGTGCTGCGTCAGATGAGTTGTAACCCAGGTTGAGGGTCAGATTGCTGACACCTGCTTCAGCCAAGAGCTCTTTAGCCTTCTCAACATTTTGCTCATATTTTTCAACATCATCTGTCTTGTATGGGTTGGCAACTGGAAGGAAGGAATAAGGTGTCTCATAGTATTCCTTATCCAAGTAAGCTGCCTGGTTGAATTCATCCTTGTTTAGTGCAAAGAGAATAGCTTTGCGGACCTTGACATCCTTCAACTCTTCAGTCGTCGTATTGAGACCCAGGTAGCCAACACGGTTTTCACTATAAGCATAGGTTTCAAGTGTATCTTTGTCCAAGTCCTTGATAACCGCTGGAAGAACAAAGGCTGCATCTACTTCACCTGTTTGAAGAGCAACCTTAGTCGTATCTGGGCTTTCGATAATACGAAGGACCAGATTGTCGATTTCTGCCTCACCCTTGTAGTAGTTCTCGTTGGCTTCCAACTTGATATACTCACCATTCTTGTACTCTACAAATTTGTAAGGTCCTGTACCGACAGGGGTTGCCTTCAATTGGTTAACAGACAGGTCTGCCTCATCTTTAAAGATGTGCTCTGGGATAATGTAGGTCTCTGCTACGATATTGTCCAAGGCAGGTGCAGACACTGCTGGAAGGACGAATTTGACCGTATAGTCATCTACCTTCTCAACCGTCACAGGTTGGTCGTTGATATAAAGGCCGTCTGAACCACCATTTTCTTTCTTCACTTTTTCATTGTAAGTAAAGACAACATCATCTGCGTTAAAGGCTTCGCCGTCTGACCATTTAACATCCTGACGGAGTTTAACCGTGATGCTAAGACCGTCTTCTGCAATCTCGTAAGATTCTGCCAATTCATTGACATAGCTGCCGTCTGCCTCGATACGAATCAATGGAGAGTAGATAAAGTTGGTCAAGGTCAAGCCCCAACGGTCGCTGGTGTTAAGCGGGTTGGTCGAACTTGGGTCGCCGTCGATAGCATAGGTAAAGGTTTCCGTATCTGCTGATGATGCAGCTTTTGAGCTAGAGCCTGTATTGGACGCTCCGCCATTGGCGCAAGCCGCCAAGGTCAAAACTGCTACAGTTGATAAGAGGCCAGTAAGCCATTTCTTTTTCATGTCATTTTCCTCCATTTTACAAAAGTAGTACTAGTTTACCAAGAATCAACTGGCTTGACCAATATATAAAATTTATGAAGACTTAAAATTTATCTATACAGATTATCTTCAAAGAAAAAAACTCTCCGTCCTAGAAGCTACATGTCCAAGACTGAGAGTATTTGTTATTTATAGATATAAAATTGCAAGTGTCAATAGACTCATTCCAAGGCCAAGACCCCAAAGGAAGAAGTCCACCTTCCATTCGCTCCATTTTTCGGATTTGCCAGATAAACCGCCTAGTTCCAAGTGATGGTGGAAAGGAGTCATGCGGAAAATCCGACGACCTTCTCCAAACTTTTTCTTGCTGTATTTGAAATAGGACACCTGTAGCATAACGGATGACGTTTCAAGGACATAAACAAAGCCGATGAGGAGCAGGGTCCATTCCACACGCAGAGCGATTGAAATCGTAGCTAGCATGCCACCCAGTGCTAGCGAACCGACATCCCCCATAAAGATTTTTGCGGGTTTTCGGTTGTAGACAAAGAAGCCAAGCAGACTACCAATCATGGTCAGGCAGACCAGTAAAATGTCGAACTGCCTATTGATAAAAGCAATGATGGAATAGGCTGCCAAGCTAATCACGACCGAAATCGAAGCTAGGCCATCAATACCATCTGTCAGGTTGACCGCATTTGAGAAGCCGACCAACCAGAAAAGGACAAAGGCAATGTAGAAGGGGCCTAGGTCAAGCAGGTAACCAAAGACATTCAGTTCACCTCCCCCAGTAGCATTGACATGGACAAAGTAGAACACCAGTCCACCAAGTATTTGCAGAGCTAACTTTTGCTTGGGGTTGAGACCCTCATTGATTTTGCGGAAGATTTTCAAAAAATCATCCAAAAATCCGACCAGGCCATAGAGAAACAGGATGAATAGAATGGCTAGTAATCCACCAGTTAACAGGTTGCTGATAGAGGCAAAAATCAGACTCGTTACAATGGCTGTCACCAGAAAGACAGTTCCTCCCATGGTAGGGGTTCCCGCCTTAAATTGATGCTGTTTCACATCCTCGTGCATCTGTTGCCCTTCAATGCGTTTCTTTTGATAAAAAACGATAAATCTTGGAATCAAAAGTAGCGTTGCTAGAAAGGCTACCAGACTCGAAATGAGTGCAAATTGCATGTTAATCTCCTAATGTAATTGTTAATCTCTTGGTTTTCTTCAGCTCTCGACCAAAGGCAACATTCTGGTCCACAACCAGACTTCCCTCTCCCTTATAGACGACTTCAAGACCTAGCCATTCTGCAAGAATATCCATATTTTCTTTTGTCAAACCATATAAATCTGGCATATCCTCTACTGAATCTGTCAGCAAGAGAATTTGCTGGTTTGAAGAAAGATTTGTTCCGACATCTACAGATACTTTCTTTATTTCGGAACCATTCCCTACAATAACTGGCTGAATTAAATAACGACGCAATTCCTCAGCAGTTGTGCCTGGGCCTTGACCAATAACATCTGGTAACTTAAATTCTGTTTCATTTTCCACAAACTGCAATGAAGGAGCAACATTATCCAAGTTTAAATTATCTTTCAATAACATAGCCTCTTTCAGTATTGGATTAAATATATCCTCCCACTCCATTCCAGTATAGGATTCTGGCTCTCTCACGGTTGCATACATAATAAATTCTGGATCCTCAGCTGGAACCATGGCTACGACTGACTGAAGGTATCGACCATCAATGTAACCCGTTCCATCTTCCTTGGCAATCTGGGCAGTACCTGATTTTACTGCCACATCATAACCATTAACCTGAATAACAGGAGACATAGTCCACTTGTTATAGAGCGTACCAAAAACTGGATCAGTCCCAACTGTGATCATGTAATCCCGTGTATCTGAAGCTGCTTTTTCAGATACAGGATGGCCAACCACTTCAGGTTTGGCAATACGCACCGAATCGGAATTTGGATCATACAAGCCTGAGATGAACTTGGGTTGCAACATGGTTCCGTCATTACCAATAGCCGAGAAGGCCCGCAACATCTGGACCTGAGTCGCTGAAATACCCTGACCGAATGAAGACATGGTAATGGTTACGATGTTGTCGCCCGGCAGGAGGCCTGCACTTTCAGACCCCATTCCAAAACGTGTCGGATAGCCAAAACGGAACTTGGCTAGGTAATCCAACCATTTCTCATTGCCCATTTTTTGTTCCAACATGATCATCCCGACGTTACTGGATAGGGCAAATGCCTGGGCCATATTGAGGGAAACAGCAGACTCTCCCCCATTGACCGTCCAGTCGTTAACCGTTGCATCCGCAATGGTATAGCCATTATTGACATACATCTGATTAGGATCAAAGACATTGCTATCGATTGCTGATGCCAAGGTCATGACCTTCATGGTCGAACCTGGCTCCATAGTGGCCTGATACAGAAGGGAGTACTGGAGCAAATCTTTATCAGCTAACCCTTCTTTTGTATCCGCATCATAGCTTGGTCGTTGCGTGACCGCTAAAATCTCACCAGTTTTGGCTGATACCAAGGTTGCACTGGCATATTTTCCCTTTGTCTTATCAAAGAAAATATCCATGTTGGTTTCTAGCGAACGTTGCAAATCAGCAGATAGAGTCGTATAAACATCTTGGCCATCTACTGGCCGAACCCTGATGTCCTCTGTTCCAGGCAGAATCCGGCCCTTGTTATCTTTCTCGTAGATAATCTTGCCATCTTGACCTGCGAGAATGCTATTGAGGTAGTATTCCATGCCTGTCTTGCCGCTCAAGCTATAACTTCCATCTTCATTTTCGTCAGGCGTCGCCAATCCAAGGAAAATTGAGGCAAAATTCCCATTTGGATACATTCGACCAGGGCTCATGTTAAACTTAATGCCCTTGATGCCGGCCGCTTCCATTTCCTGACTAATGGTCATCATGGTATTGTAGGAAATATTTTTCCCCTTAGCACCAAAGTAAATGTGGCTCAATTCTGGCTGCTTCAACTGCTTGAGAGCATACTCCTCATCAATATCTAGAAGATTTTTAAAAATAGAAGCCACCTTGGAGAATTGGCTCGACTCTACATATAAAATCTCATTGGAAGCTGATACATAATTCTTATCAACGACTGCATAGACCGTATAGGTGGTCGAATCTTCTGCGATTGGGAAGCCCAGTCGATCATAGATGGTCCCACGCCTTGCTTGAACTGTTACCTCTTGCTGGTGCACACGACTAGCGGCCACTGACAAATCCACTCCGAACTTGGAGTCGGTCCCAATAATGATAGCAAAGTTGATAAGGAAAACCAAAAAGGTAAAAATACTGAGTAAAATCAGGTTCTGACCGACCCTACGCCGGTTCTGCGAAGGCCGGTAGCGTTGTTTCAATATGTACCGTAATAATTTCTTTCGTCTCGTCTGCATTATTCGGCAACCCCTACGTTATTATTGTTTAAGGTCAATCCTTCTTTTTCAGCAATTTCCATCAATCGACCCGAGCGCGTCAATTCCTGGATAGCCTGCTTAGTATCGTCAATTTCGACCTGCTTGGAGTTGATTTGCTGATTGACCCGTGCCATTTCGCCCTGCACCTGCAAGAGCTTGGTCTGGATGAAAATAACCCCAATAGCCAAGAACAGCGCTGTAAATACCAGGCTAGCATAAAAAGCCTTTTCAACGCGGTTAAAGGTTTTGATTTTTTCACTAATCAGACGCATGGTCGTTTCTCTACGTTTTTCTTGCAACATAGACTCTCTCCTATTTATGTACTTTCTTAGCAACACGCAGTTTGGCTGAATGCGCACGGTTGTTACTGTCTAATTCTTCTTGACTTGGCAAGATTGGCTTTCTTATGACCAATTCAAGTGGTGCCTTCAAATCATCTGGGATAAAGGGTAAGCCTTTGGGAACATCAATTGTCGAAGCCTCTTTGAACAATTGCTTGGTTAGGCGATCCTCCAGAGAATGGAAGGTAATGACCGAAATCCGTCCTCCCACCGCCAGCAAATCGATGGCCTGCTGAATAGACTCGTCTGCCGCTCCCAACTCATCGTTGACCTCAATCCGAATAGCTTGGAAAATCTGCTTGGCAGGATGTCCCTTCTTCTTGAGTTCCTTGGCTGGTTTGGCAGATTTGATCAGCTCTGCTAACTCAGTCGTTGTTTCAATCGGCTTGACCGCACGCGCCTGTTCAATCTTACGAGCAATCTGCTTGGAAAATTTATCCTCACCATATTTAAAGAAAATCCGCACCAGGTCATGGTAGTCATAGCTATTGACCACATCATAGGCCGTCAAATGCCCTTCTCGGTTCATCCGCATGTCCAGCGGTGCATCTTGTTTATAGGAAAAACCACGCTCTCGCTCATCCAACTGGGGACTGGAAACACCCAAATCATAGCAAATCCCATCAATCTCCGTCACACCCATCTCAGCCAAACGCGCCCTTAGATTGCGGAAATTATCCTTGATAAAGGTCACCTGTCCCTTTTCAATATAGGGAGCCAGTCGGATGTGGGCATGGTCAATGGCCGTCTGATCCTGGTCAAAGGCATAAAGATGCCCACCTTCTGTCAGCTGGCTTAGCAGGTACTCGCTATGCCCTGCCCCACCCAGTGTCGCATCCACATAAATTCCATTTGGTTTGATGTCTAGCATGTCGATGGTCTCATGCAAGAGAACCGTCGTGTGATTAAATTCCTTGGTCATATCTTATCTATTGTACCATAAAATCAGCTTAAACCATGTTGCAAACTTTTTACAAAAAATATGTCAATTATAGTTGACATCTCTTTAAGATTTTCTTATAATAACATTAGGAAATATGTCAGATATATTTGACAAAAATGGAGGAGACATCCTCAAAAAATTTTATACAGAGATGTCGCATATATGTGACATAAGATAGGAGGTCATATGAATCGTGTCAAATCCTTCCGAACGGAACTCGGCCTGTCCCAGCTAGAATTAGCCAAGGCTATCGGAGTCTCACGTCAAACCATTAACATGATTGAAAATGACAAATACAACCCCTCGCTGGACCTCTGCATCAACCTAGCCAAGATCCTACAGACCGACCTCAACAGCCTTTTTTGGATTGATTAAAGAAAGGAGAATACTATGAAAAACAAAAGAACTATCGTACGCTCTAGCCTCTCAACCATTCTCTTCCTTCTTCTGATGGCCATTTGGAATATCGCTGATTATAGCTTGGACCATTTCCTTGCTCAAGCAAGTAAACCGACCAGTTGGCTTCAGGTTGCCATTATGGGATTGGTCTACTTCCTAGCGACTCATCACATCACACCCTACCTCATCAAACGGTATAATCTCAACTAAGGAGACAGGCTATGAACAAGGAAACTTTTCAAAACAAGCTCATCAAACGATTTTACGGCATCGCAGGTCCGCTGGATGAATTTCGCCGCAAAGAGGCCATGAGATTGGGCAATATGGCCTTCATCTTCCTCTTCATCGGACTCCTGTTTACTCTTCTTCTGGCTCTCTCCTTGTCCGAACGATTTCCGGAGCAGGTTGGCTACGGCTACCCAGTCTTTTTAGAAATCATCTTGCTAGGACTTCAGAGCTATCTGGCTCTCCAAAGCTATCGCAGCCAGCTGACTGCACTAGATAGGGAGGATTTGTCGGAGAAAGAGGTACGTGGCCTCAAGTGGGCTAGTGTGAAATTCGCTGTATATTTCACTCTGGTCATGTATCTCTGGAATGCCTTTTTCGGGGCCTGGATGGACAAAGACATGGACTTCATAAGCAATCTGACCACTCCTCGCTTTTTCTTCGCAGCTTGTTTAGGCGGTATCTTCGTGGGGATTGTGACTCACATTCAGTTAGTTTATCGCCAGAAACAAGCTCAAAATCTAACTAGTAGCTCTGCTATTTCCAAAAAAGAAAAACCCTGGATGACCAAGCTCATCAAACATTTCTACGGTGTGCGAGGTCCCTTGGATGAATGCCGGCGGGAACAGGCTGATGAAATTGGCGGTCTTGCTTTTGTCTATCTAAGCTGGTTTCTTTTGATAAGCAATGCTGTCGCTTTTATACTAGCTGTTCGCTTTACAACCGAGGTTGCAACCTGGTATCCTATCCTGCTCGGTGCCATTCTCTTTATTCTCATCGCTGTGCTCAGCGTCCAGATGCTCAACCGTGATTTTGGTCAATTCGACCCTGAAGAAATCAGTCCAGAGGAGCAAGCCCGACCCTATCGCCACCCCTTGCGTTGGGGAATTGGTGTCAGCCTATTCAGCTTGATTTTTTCTAGTGTCTCAGACTTGTTTGACAGCAATGGTCCTGTCCTCGAAACTCTCTTCCAACCTAAAAACCTCTTCTACGCTGGTTTTATGGGACTATTTGCAAGCATTGTCATCTCTGCTACCAACTATGTCAAACGACTGGAAGACCAAGAAAACCAACGGAAAATGGAGAGGAGGAAAAAATGAAGAATCACCTATCAACTAAACGACAGTCCATTCTATACTGCATCATTTATATCTTCGTTGCCAGCATTTGCCTGGTCTCCTATTGGGCCCCAGAGCCCTTTGCCTCTCCTAGCCTCCTCACCGTCCCTATCACCATTAGCCTGCGTGTGTCACCTAGTCAAGAAGATATTGCCTACTACCTCCTCCAAATCGCCGTCGCTCTGCTAGCCTTGCTTCTGGTATTTGGTATTGGGGTCTGGCTAGAAAAGGTCAAGCCAATCGGACTCCTGTTCCCATTGGCAATGGGACTCTACCTCGTCTACCTTATTACCAAAAAGGAGTAGACACATGAAATCGAAAACACCCCTCCTTCTCTTCGCCATAGACTACCTGATCATTACTGGTCTGCTCATTGATGGCTTTCTGACCAATCAGCCCAAACCCATGATAATATTGTTCATCCTGTCTATTCCTATCTTTACTCTCCATTTAGTGGAGACCAAGTCCTCAGTGGGGCAGGTTCTATACAGACACAACAGTATTCTTCGTCTTATCGCTGCATTGGGAATCCTTTCAACCCTGGCAGTGGGCTATGCTACGGGGCATGTTGACCTGCTACTGCTCCTAGCCTCCCTGGTCTGGTTACTACTACTTTTACTGCCGTCAATTTTCAAAAGAACCTAGTTCGAGATGTACAAGCTCGAACTTTTTCTTTGTCTTCGGACAATTATTTCTTACACTTAACAAAAATCAAAAATATCGGCTTAATGGTATTATGACAAACAAACTCACCCCCACTCAAGTTCACGAATTAAAATAAGCCCTCAGAGACAAGACAAATATTCCACATCACAGAAAAATTCAGGCTCTCATTCTTTACTCAGAAAACCAGAGCCTAACAGCTAGCGCAAAATCAGTGGGCTTTGTCCATTTAGCATGTGGTTGTAATAGTGATTGGATGAATGAATTTCTAGACCAATTGTCAGAAGCTTATCTGATGACTACATTATTCTAGTCATGGACAATGCCGTCTGACATAAATCTCAGACATTGAATATCCCTGAGAATATAGCATTTACCTTTATTCCACCTTACACACCAGAGTTGAACCCTATGAGCAAGTCTGAGCCGAAATCCGCAAACGTGGTTTCAAGAATAAGATATTTAGAAGCTTGAATGAGGTTATTGATAAACTTCAAGAGGTTATTCAAAACCTATCTCCTTCCCAACTCAAATCAATTGTACGTAGAGATTAGAGTTTGGCTATTTTTGATTTTAGTTGAGTATGAGTATTAAGTGTAAAGTTCCAGAAAATGGCAGAAAAAAAGGAGCTCGGATTTCTCCAAACTCCTACATATAATTAAGCATGCACTGGTGCCAAGCTCTCACCAATTACCTCCAAACGTGCTGCCCATTCTTCGCGGGTCAAGCCGTTTTCAGAGATGTAACGGTTGCGCTCATGGGCACGGCATTCTGCAGAACATCCACGAACATACTTATGCTCATTTTCTTCTGACATGAGGGTACGGCGGTTACAGAATGGGTTACCACAGTTGACATAGCGTTCACATGGTGTGCCATCAAACCAGTCCTTACCAACAACAACTGGGTCTACATGGTTGACATCAACTGCAATACGCTCGTCAAATACGTACATCTTACCATCCCACAATTCGCCACGAACCTCTGGGTCTTTACCATAGGTTGCGATACCACCGTGGAGCTGACCGACATCCTTGTAACCTTCACGAACCATCCAGCCAGAGAATTTCTCACAGCGGACGCCACCTGTACAGTAAACCACGACACGCTTGTCCATAAATTTTTCCTTGTTGTCACGGACCCATTGTGGCAATTCACGGAAGTTGCGAATGTCAGGACGGATTGCGCCACGGAAATGACCTAGGTCATACTCATAGTCGTTACGGGTATCCAAAACAACAGTATCTTCGTCCAGAAGCGCCTCTTTAAATTCTTTTGGTGACAAGTAAGCACCTGTTGTTTCAAGCGGGTCAATATCACTATCGAAGTTATTGTCTTCTAGACCCAAATGTACGATTTCTTTCTTATAGCGAACGTGCATTTTCTTGAATGCTTGTTCATTTTCTTCATCAATTTTAAACCAAAGGTCGCTGAAAAGCGGGTTAGCATGGACATAATCCATGTACTTTTGAGTTGTTTCATAGTCACCAGAAACAGTACCGTTGATGCCCTCATCAGCAATCAAGATACGACCCTTGAGACCAATCGATTTACAGAATTCCAAGTGCTCAGCTGCATAAGCTTCCGCATTTTCGATTGGAACATATTTATAATATAGCAATACGCGAATGTCTTTTGACATGGTGTGATTCTCCTTTAATCTTTGCAATAGATTAGCGCTAATCAAGCGATTTGACCAGCTCGAAGCTCTGCTATTTTTCAATAACACAGTCTGTAAAATTATACCCCGAATCCGGCAGAAATACAAAAATCTTGATTGAACTATTGGTCTGACAATTCTTCCCTCAATGCCTGCAATTTCCCAAACTGCTCCGATGGTAGGACTATTTGCATGTTATTATGGTTTGAAGCTATAACAGAAAAATACCTGAGAATCTCTTCTCAGGCACATTTCTTAATCTTTTGACAAACTTCCAGTTTGAGTTTGTGATTTGGTATAAACAGCCACCAAAATTGTTCCTGCGATAGCCACTGTCAGGCCATTCACAATACCAGCAACCAAGCCTTGCGCAAAAACCTTATTTGCAGGCTCGCTATAAACCAGGATATCCAAAACAGGTGCAACTACTCCCCAAGCTACTACGTTAGCAATAATTTGGAAAATGTTGAAGGAAAGAATATCTTTTTTCTCGAAAATTCCCTCTTGGACACGAAGACGATTTTTGGCAAAACCAAGCACTAAACCAAATACACCTGATGCCAAAACCCATGACCACCATGGTGAACCATACTGCAATGAATCCTTGAAAGCATGACCGATAAAGCCGACCAAGAAACCAACAACTGGACCAAAGATAACAGAAAAGAGGGATTGGACAGCATACTGAAGCTGAATCGAAGTATTTGGTACAACAAGTGTCGGAATGCTGATTAAAATCCCAATTACCACAAAGAGGGCTGCACCAATACCGGTTGCGACAACTGTTTTGATAGAATTATTTTTCATCCTAAATCTCCTTAAAAAATATGTTTAGTTAACAATGCGTTTGATTTCAATATGCCAGTTTTGACCGACACCAACGTTGTAGGCTTTGGCAAATGAACCCTGGTTGATAGCAAGACCAACACGGTAGAGGGAATTGATATACAAGAGTGGCTGACCAATGCGGACATCCGCAAAGGACTTGCCATAGGTCACTTGGTTTTGGTAGACCAGCATATCGTTGTTGTAAATGGTCACCTCAAAGCGGTCTTCAAACTGCGGGTTGAGGGTATAGAACTCCTCACGGGTAATCGAGGTCCAGAGAGAACCGAAGCGAACATCGAGAATGTCGATGGCGCCCTTGACAAAGTCTTGTCCAAGTTCTGTTGGAACGGTTGGAATTTCAACAACGTCTTCTACTCGCAGTTCTGGCCCCACTTCTTCAAAAGTGATATGCCCAGATGCCAACTTAGCACCGGTATAAGCATAGACATCACGACCATGGAAAGTATAGGAATGCTCGGTATTAGCTCTGCGATTGGCCACTTCAGAAATCTCGCGTACTGCCTTGATACCAACGTGCTTCTTGATGAAAGACAGAGTACCGTTGTCAGGGGTAACGATATAGTGATTTTGCTCGGTCAATGCCACCACGCTCTTACGCTTGGAGCCAACACCTGGATCAACAACCGATACAAAAGTAGTGCCTTCTGGCCAGTATTCCACTGTCTGGAAGAGGCGGTAAGAGCCCTCAAAAATATTGTAAGGGGTGATATCGTGGGTCAAATTGTGAACCACAAGGTCACGTGATTCCTGGAGAGCTACACCAATCATGGCTGAAACCGCTCCGTCAACAAGACCAAAATCCGATTGTAAAACAAGTAAATTATTAGACATAAGTTCTCCTAAATTTGATACTGTTCTAGGATAACAAAAAACGCTTCAAGAATCCAATAGGTAATTTCTAAGCTCTGTTATAAGTTTTAACTATAACAAGAAAAGGAGCCTGAGTGTCTGATTAAAAATACACCCAAGTTCCTTATTCCTTAGGCTACAATAGCCTTAGCCACTTCTTCTGTCGTCATGCGTGAGAAGTAATGCGTGGTATCGATTTCTTGCAACTTGGCAAGGACGTCCGCATATTCGTAGCGTGTACCAATCAGCAATTTCTCAATATCCGAAACATCTCCGATACCAAAGAAGTCACCATAAATCTTGATATTTTCGATAACAGATTTCTCCGTTTTCACATAGGTTGTGATTTTACCTGCTGGGTAGCGAACGTTGCGCTCCACAGTGTACTCAGGCGTTTGACCGAAATTCCAGTCCCAAGTACCAAATTGGGTATCATGGATTTCTTGGATACGAGCCAAGTCCTCGTCAGTCAGGACATACTCGTCCATATCTGGATATTCCTTCTTCATTTGGTTGAGGATGGCATCCTTGAACTCCAGAACAGTCATTTTTTCTGGTAATTCATCATTGATATTGGTCACACGCGCACGGACAGATTTAACCCCTTTAGACTCAATCTTGTCCTTGGAAACTTTGAGCGCATTGGCAAGGACGGTCATATCCACGTCAAAGAGGAGACAGCCGTGGTGCATCATACGACCTTTAGCATAGGCTTGGGCATTTCCACAGATTTTCTTCCCATCAATCTCAAGGTCGTTACGTCCTGTGAAATTAGCCTCAACACCCAGAGTTGCCAGCGTGTCAATCACAGGTTTGGAGAAGGTTTTGAAGTCAAAAGCACCTTCTTCAGACTTATTGGAAATAATGGTGTAGTTGAGGTTGTTGAGGTCGTGGTATACCGCGCCACCACCTGACAAACGACGAACAACGTGAATGCCGTTTTCATCTGTGTACTCTTTGTTAATTTCTTGAATAGCATTCTGATGCTTACCGATGATAATGGCAGGCTCATTGATCCAGAGAATAAAGATTTCATCAATATCGGTCAATTCCTTGAAGGCATAGGCTTCGAGAGCGATATTGTAAGCAGGATTGTTACTGTTATTTACAATGTATTTCATGCTAGACTCCTTGATTTTATAAATTGTTAACCACCTTTTATTATATTGGAAACGATAACAAAAAACAAGCGCGAGGCTTGTTTTATATTAATCAATATCGGCACCGTTGCTGGCGATAACCTTCTTGTACCAGTCGAATGATTTTTTCTTAGAACGCTTGAGTGTTCCATTACCTTCATTGTCACGATCTACGTATATAAAGCCGTAGCGTTTTTTCATCTCACCGGTACCTGCAGACACCAGGTCAATACAGCCCCAGGTTGTGTAGCCCAACAATTCTACGCCGTCCTCAACAATGGCATCACGCATGGCTTCAACGTGCTTGCGTAGGTAATCAATCCGGTAGTCGTCTGCCACATAGCCGTTTTCATCCGGCGTATCTACAGCGCCCAGACCATTTTCAACAACGAACATTGGCTTCTGATAGCGATCCCAGATAGAGTTGATCGTGATACGGAAGCCAAGTGGGTCAATCTGCCAGCCCCACTCTGAGGCATCCAGATATGGGTTTTTGATAGAGGCAAAGATGTTACCAGCTGTCTTTTCATTGACTTTTGGGTCACCAGATGCCACACGGCTTGAATAATAAGAGAAGGAAATGAAATCAACTGTATGCTCTTTCAAAAGGGTCAAATCTTCCTCTGTCATCACGATATTCAAGTTTTCGCGTTCAAAATGCTTCTTGGCATAATTTGGGTATTCCCCACGCGCTTGTACATCAATGAAGAAATAATTTTCACGATCCTGGTTGATAGCCGCCCAGACATCGCGCGGATGACAAGTATTTGGATAATATTGACCCGCCGCCAACATACAGCCGACCTTGTTTTCTGGGTCGATTTCATGGGCAAGCTTGGTCGCAATAGCTGAAGCCACTAACTCATGGTGGGCCGCTTGGTATTTGACCTCTTCTACATTTTCACCTTCTTCAAAGTAAAGTCCTGCACCCATAAATGGCGCATGAAGAATCATGTTGATTTCATTAAAGGTCAACCAATATTTAACCAAGCCCTTATAGCGAGTGAAGAGAGTCCGGCAAAGACGCTCGTAGAATTCCAGCATCTTGCGATTGCGCCAGCCACCATAGTGCTCAATCAAATGCATCGGACAGTCAAAGTGAGTAATGGTCACCAAAGGCTCAATCCCGTATTTGTGACATTCCTTGAAGAGTTCTTCGTAGAACTGCAAGCCTTTTTCATTTGGCTCTAACTCATCTCCCTTAGGGAAAATCCGTGTCCAAGCGATAGAAAGACGATAAGTCTTAAAGCCCATTTCGCCGAAGAGGGCAATATCTTCCTTGAAATGATGGTACATGTCGATAGACTCTTTAGCCGGATAGAAATAACCATCCTCAAAGTCAAACATTTTTTTGCGACCTGTGATAATTGGTCCACGGTCTGGTCCGATTGGCACCACATCTACATTGGCAAGACCACGGCCATCCGCATCGTAGGCACCCTCACATTGGTTGGCAGCTGTAGCACCACCCCATAAAAATCCCTTTGGAAATACTTTTCTTGTCATCTTTTCTCCTTTTCCTATCCTTCTTTTTGATAAAGAGTTTCTTTGTTAACGGGATCCACAATGCTTTGCAAATCGTAGTGACCGTCTTCATAAGTAAAAGTCAGTATGGCACAATTCCGCATCCGTACTCGCGGAAAATCTGTCAATACCTGTCTGAAAAATTGGGCAATGGCAGCTCCATGGCTAACTACTAAAACGGATTGATTATCCGCTTCTTCCATAATGCCTCCAATGTCAATGGAAAGATATTTTTCATAACTTGCTCCTTTCTCTTTTCATTCTATTGTACCAAAAGCTAGGTAAATGACAAGGCCGTGACACAGCACTTCATTCCCTAAATTTTGGTAACAATTGATATAAAGAGTATTTCCCGATGAAATCATTTTCTTGACACAATTTTGCCTTTTTTGTTTCAAGTAATAGATATTACTTTTTTGTTTATTGGAGGATTTGATGATGATAAATAATTTACAATATTTCATTACTAACAGAATAAAAATGTTAGCACAATTCAACATTATGCAAACCCCTGAACAATATCTTTTTACTCATATAGACACAAAAGGTGATGTAAATAAACCCGTACATATTGATTATCTTAACAATAAAATGAGGTCTGTGGAGAATCGACATAAGTTGAGACATGCAACACTGCATAAATTTTCAAGCAAAATAAGCAAAATCGAACCAGAAAATACAAAAGTTTACCTTATCTTGATTCTAGAAAATGTGTCAAATAGAAGTATTCACTTTTAATTTTTGTATATATCATGTATAATGTATTTACAAATACAGGAGGTATATCCGATGAATGTTTTATTACGCAAAACAGGTAACAGTACTGTTATTACTATTCCAAACGCCATTAAAGAAGCGCTTGGTGCAGAAATTGGTGAAGAAATCGAATTCGTCACTTCAGGAAATAATGTCATCATCCGTAAAGCTGAGCCAACATTTGACTTTGACAAAGAGTTAGAAAAAGCTATGAGCCAATACGATGAATTATTGAAAGAGCTGGTAGATAAATGAAATACCTATCCGCTGAAGACATTATCAAAATCAATGTTATGGTTATTGGAAAATATTCCCCAAAGGAGCCCGTTGGGATAGCTGATCCAAACAGCCTGCAGATGATTGTTGAGCAGCCAAAACAAGAGATTTTTGGAAAAGTACTTTATCCCGACATTTATAGTAAAGCTGCCATTATCTGGATAAACCTAATTAAGAAACACCCATTCAAGAACGCCAACAAGCGAACTGCCGTACTTGCTTTACATATGTTTCTAGCAATGAATGGTTATCAATCCAATCTTTCCTTCAACGATGGACTGGAAAAAACGATTGATATTGCTACGTTTCAAGGTGACTTCGAGGAATTAAAAGATAACATTATCCAGTTCTTGAAAGAAGAAAATCGAGTATACAAAAAATAGAAAAGTGGTTATCGACCGAAGTTGATAGCCACTTTTCTATATTCTACTGTATTCTACTGTATTCTACTGTATTCTACTGTATTCTACTGTATTCTACTGTATTCTACTGTATTCTACTGTATTCTTATTACTAATAGTATTCTGACTGCAATCATTTATCAACATTGATTGCAGTCATTTTTACTTAGACTCAGCCAAACTAAATCAGAGTTCAGGTAATTCTAGGATTTCTAGGAGACCATCACTAATAAGTTCCGTTAGTGATGCAGCCATATGTTCGTTTACTTTCTCTGAGTATCATTTTTATAATATTCACTAAAGAAGTCTATTTACATTGAGCTTAAGAGATAATTATTTTATTTTCAGAAAGATATTGTTCACATTTTTTAAACTGGTCATAATACTGTTGCAAATCTTTTGAATTTTTATTTAGAGCATCTACTCTATCAATTACTTCAAGATAATAATTCTCGACTATATTTTTTAAATAGACAAGTAATAATAGTTTATATGAACCATCTACTCCCTCGAATAGACAAAAGATAAAATGAGATTGGTTTTCATTTGGGTTATTTGAAATAAATGATTTAGGAAATATGTAATTCTCATGATGTAAATTATTTAGTTTAAAAAAGTTAGTATTTTCGTTTAAATGTATATGTACTGCATTAAACGAAAAATAACCACCATCTATAGTATCTATACTTAAATTATTTTCTTTAACATACGGTGTAAGCATATAGGTAGACTTTATTGTTCCTGAATTTTCATATATCCTGATTCTAGGCACCTCGATTTCCTTCTCCGCACCATTGAATGAAGCTTTTACTTTCGACTTACCTTCTATTTTATAAGAAATAGATAGCTTAAAGAATTAAATATAAATCCCGAAGCTTTTTATTTAGCAGAGATGGTGACATGGAATGTATTAATCATTTTACGATTGATGTTTGATGCACTTGATTTCGCGAGAAACAATAGATTGGGTTGTCATAAGAATTACAACACGAATGAATTACATATTGTACAGATCCCAACTTTTTCAAAAGAATTCAGAAATGAAATATATTCATTGAACAATAAATTGCGTCGAAAACATCATTATAAAATTGATTTATATGAATTAATTTTGAATCGATTGTTGAATTTATAATAATTATTTAACGGTTTTTAATATGATTATACAACTTTCCAAAACCTCAAAATCCTTGATACTACAACATTTCTTTAAAAAATTGTCTTCCTAAATTGAAGACAAAACAGACGATTAATCTATACATTTCTAAAAATCATCCATTTTTAGTCAGCAATGTGGAATAATGACTAATGTCAAATTTAACCAATAGGAAGAGGGTAAACATGCAAGTTATCTTACCTGATGAACAAATCAAACAAATTCAGATATTAATTTCAAGTTTAATTACATCAGAAATTGAAAAACAAATTCATCATCGAAATATTGGCAGTTCGTATTTAAACAAAAAACAAGCATGCGAGTATCTCGGGATTTCAAATAACACGTTGGACGAATGGATTCGCAAAGGGCTTCCATCTATTAAGATCGGAAAAACAGTTCGTTTCAACAAACAAGCCATCGACGCATGGCTACTTTCGCAAAACTAGAAATATCAACATTTTTGTTTTATAATGGTCATGATATTTTCTGGTTCGACATAAAGGAGAATATCATGACTATCACTAAGACAAAAAATGGAACATATCGCTTAAAGGTATATATTCCAACTGAAGCACGAATGCCTCTCGGAATCGTGAACAATAATTACTTTGATAAGCGTTTTAAGACAAAAAAGGAGGCACGACAAGCAGAGATAGACCTTTTAACAAAAATCAATCAGATTGAGAACAACGAGTTTACAGGGCTTGGTAACGGAGACATTCTATTCAAAGATTTTTACGAAAATGTCTGGTGGGAGTATTATAAAGCAGGACAGACCACTTCAACTACAAAGCCCCCAAGCAGGTCAACTATAGCCAATACAAAAACTTGTTTCAGAAAACATATTTTACCTATGTTAGGTAATTACACTATTCAATTTCTCAATCAGAACAAGCAAGTTATTCTAAACTTGATGACTGCTAAAGCTAATGAATACGCTAATTTCAAGACCTTGAGAAGTTATGTAATTTCCATATTTGATTGGGCAGAGGAATTAGAATATATAGAATCAAATAAAATTGCCAAAACATTGCGTCGTATCAAAGCAACCAAGAAAATCCAATTAGCGGAAGCAAAGAGAGATGAAGACCTCTACCTTACACAGGAACAACTACAAGAGTGGTTCTCGGCTTTCCAAGATGACTTGGCTATCGGAAAAATTTCGCTTAAAGACTATGTTCTGTTTTATCTTACCTTCTTTTTGGGAGACCGAAAATCCGAGAGCTACGCTCTTCAATGGAAACACATTGACTTCGAAAAATCTCAAATTCTGCTACTCCAGGCACTAGACAGATATGGTGATACGAAATCAACCAAAGGGAACAAGAAAACAATCTTTGCTATTTCAGCTGACTTACTTCAACTTCTCCGTAGTTGGAAAAAACAACAAAGGTACGAACTTGCAAAGTTTGGAATCATTACGAATCCTGAACAGTTCGTCTTCACATATATAGATACCAAAGGAAACATAAATAAACCTCTGCATGCAGATTATCTTAACAATAAGATGAGAACAGTTAAAAATCGTCACCCATATTTGACACACGCTACACCTCATAAATTACGGCATACTGGTGCAACACTTGCTAAACAAGCAGGTATGAGCTTAGAAGCTATTTCAGAGGCTCTAACCCACAGCGATACCACTACAACTCAAATTTATGTCAATACTTCTACTGTCATTCCAATGGCAGTCGGAGAATTTGCCTTAAGCTCTCTGAAACAATGAGGTAAAAATAAGGTAAATTTTGAGGTGAACTTTTCAAAAAAACACGAAAAAAGCACCCCTGAGGTAAACTCTTGAGTGCTTTGAAACGTTGATATATCGCTGATAATTAACGTTTTGAGAACTGGCTAGCTTTACGAGCTTTCTTAAGACCTGGTTTCTTACGTTCAACCATACGAGCGTCACGTGTAAGTAGGCCAGCGCGTTTCAATGAATCGCGGAAATCTGGGTCAACTTGAAGCAACGCACGCGCGATACCGTGACGGATCGCACCTGATTGACCACCGTAACCACCACCGTTCACGTTAACGAAAACGTCGTATGAACCTTGTGTTGAAGTTACTGCGAATGGTTGGTTGATAACCAAACGAAGGTCAGCGTGTGGGATGTACTCTTCTACATCTTTTTTGTTAACTGTGATTTTACCAGTACCTGGGACCAAACGTACGCGTGCAACCGCGTTTTTACGACGACCAGTACCTGTGTATTGTGCTTGTGCCATTTAGATTACGTCCTTTCCCTTAGATAAGACCTGAAATATCAAGTACTTCTGGTTGTTGTGCAGCGTGAGTGTGCTCAGCGCCTACAAACACTTTCAACTTCATGCCTTGTGCACGACCCAAAGTGTTGTGTGGAAGCATACCTTTAACTGATTTTTCAATCAAACGAACAGCGTTTTTAGAACGCAATTCACCAGCTGAGATTGATTTCAATCCGCCTGGGTGGTTTGAGTGAGTGTAGTAAATCTTGTCAGTCGCTTTTTTACCAGTCAATTTCACTTTTTCAGCATTGATAACGATAACGAAGTCACCAGTATCAGTGTGGGGTGTGAAAGTTGGTTTGTTTTTTCCGCGAAGTACGCTAGCAACTACTGCAGAAAGACGTCCAAGAGGTACATCAGTAGCGTCTACTACGTACCATTTGCGTTCAACTTGGCCTGGTTTAGCCATGAAAGTTGTTTTGTTCATGATTTCTCCTATACGAATTCGTAATATTTGTTTACAGGGCGATGGGTGTTCCGTCCCATCGAAGGTATTTGGAAGGTTCCGGGGCCTTTCAAATGGGGTAAACAATACCGTCTACCATTGTATCAAATCTAGCAGTCGGCGTCAAGATATTTTACTTTACTTTTTTCACTTTTTAAACCGCGTTTTATCGTCTCACAGATTGTCCCATCTTAAAGTAAGTATGGCGCTTGCCACGGACAGCCAGCGATAGGGCAAGGATGTTTTCAGGGTCCGGCATACGGCCAAAACCGCCGTCTCCGATATGATGAATGTCCGCACCGACTCGCTTGTTACTAAGCCCAAATTCTCGCACGGTCTGCGGATCCGCACTCTCTTGACTGGTCCCAATGGTCGCTATAACCAAGCCACCCTTGGCCTTGATTTTCTCGACAATAGGCGCGACCAGCTCCTCTCGCACACCCGGTACTGTTCCGACCGCAGGAATGAGGACACCGTCAGCCCCCAAGTCCACAAAATCCAGCAGAGCTTGTCTATCCACAACCGACTCTCCCAGACCAGCACCGTGCATTTTCCCAGCAAAAACTAGCCCCTTGAAGTGCTCTTTTGCTAGGGAAATGGCAGAGCGGATAGCCGACAAGGATACCCCCGTAGCTGGATTTCCAGTTAGCATGATGAAGTCTACGCCCAGCTCCTCTGCCCTTATAAGACTGTCTGGACTGACCAGACGACCTGCGGAGAGGGAAATGCGTTCTTCAAGTAAATCCTGCTCCTCATCAACTGGCTCTAAGTTAATCCCAATGGGCCGACCTGTCAATCGTTTCAGCTCTGCAATGGGATTGTCGCAATCATAAAAACCGACAATCTGGGGAGAAAAAATATCCAATTCATTGAGCACCAGCAAATCACAGCTAAAAGCTGCCATCATCTCGGCATTGGAAACACCCGCAACCAGCGGGGCAGCCGTAACGACCGTTTCCCCCAGAACAGTCCGGCCTTCGCTGGCCAAAATAGCCTGCTTGAGCTGGGCAGGAGTCATCTGAGCAATCTCGCTGGCATAGGCAGATAGTAAACGTTTCATATGCATTCTCCTTGTAAGCGTTTTATTCCATAACTGGTAAAAAGAGAGCTGATACTAGGCTCTCTTCTCGGTAGAAATAGACAGAATGGCTAGGGAACCTGTACCTGTATGGGTAGCAATAATAGGTCCCAACTCGGTCAAGATAACATCGGTTACCTGGTCATTTTCCAAAAGGGTAGACTGAATGTCCTGAGCTGCTGCCAAATCACCTGTGTAAGCGACCATGACCGTTGAATGATCCAAATCAGTCAGGGTACGGTCCAACATCTCACGGACACCTTTTTTACGACCACGCAACTTAGCGACTGCCTCTAGCTTACCTTCGGCATTAAGGGCCAGGAGAGGTTTGATGTTGACCAGCCCACCAATGAGAGCTGCTGCCTTAGACAGGCGGCCACCACGCACCAAGTGATTGAGGTCATCGACCAAGAGATAGGTCCGTAAGCGAGGAATCAAGTCCTCGATGAGCGCCTTGGTTTCAGCTAAGGACTTGCCCGCAGCTCGCGCTTGAGCCGCTTGCATAACCAAGTAGCCCTCGCCAATAGAAGCAGCCTTGGTATCGACAATTTCAATGACAGCATCAGGATAGGCATCCAAAACCATATCGCGTGCAATAATACTGCTCTGGTAGGTCCCTGAAAGTACTGATGAAAAGGCTAGGTAGAGTGCCTCTTTGCCTTCCTTGGCTGCCGCCTCAAATACTTCTTCAAACTGACCAACATTGACCTGACTGGTTGTCGGTAGACCGCCTGTTGCCATTTTCTCCAACAGAGCTGCGGAGGTCAAACGGTTTGCCCCAACAGTTTCATAGGTTACTCCGTCAAGGTTTATGGTCAAACCAAGCACGGTTACATCATTTTCTTGAAGCCAGCTAACTGGCAAATCCGATGTCGAATCGGTTACAATTATAAATGTCATTCTTTCATTTCCTCCATCATTTCTTTTAAGGCTTGAAAATTCCCATCTGACCAAGGATTGAGGCGCGGGGTGTAAAGCCCTACCTGATCCACAAACTTGTCCAAGTCCTTCTTGATAACCCTGGTTCTCTCCTCCAACTCACGCGCAGAAACACGCAGGGCACCTTGCGAGAAAACCACCCACTGTTCATTGAGGTCGCTGGTTGCCGCCGAAACCTGCCTGCACCGGTCGCTATTAAGCTCTGCACTCAAACGCTCAATATAGCTGTCAGCTGTTTCCTCTTCCTCAGTGAAAATCACCGTCAGCCTGTATTCATCATAGGTCTGTCGAAGGCCGGGCACATGTTGGGCGTCAAAGACACAGATAATTTCTAAATGTTCAAAGGCTGCGTAATGGGACAAGGTCCTCAGTAAATACGTCCTAGCTGCATCCAGATTTCCCTTCTTAAAATCCTGCTTGGTGGACTGCCAGAAGGCAATCATATTGTAGCCATCGACAATGAGCACTTTTTCCTTCATCAGATTTTCTTCCGAAACACTTCATACATGAGAACAGCGGCTGCCACGCTGGCATTGAGTGACTGGACATGCCCTTTCATGGGAATGGTAATCATCTCGTCCACCTGTTTTTTGATATTGGGCGAAATCCCCTTGCCTTCGTTGCCAATAATCAGCGCCAACTTACCAGCTGTATTCCACTTGTGGCTTGGAGTTCCGTTCATATCGGTACCAAATACCCAGAAACCAGCCTCCTTGAGCTTATCAAGGGTTTGACTAAGATTGGTCACTCGGGCGATTGGGACATGGGCCACCGCACCTGTCGACGTCTTGGCCACAACCGGCGTCACGCCAACGGCACGATGCTTGGGAATGATAATTCCAGATACCTGAGTAGCGTCTGCGGTCCGTAAAATCGAGCCAAAGTTGTGGGGGTCTGTCAGACCATCCAAGATGAGAATGAGGGGATTGTCTTGCTGCTCTGCTATGTCCAAAATAGTCGAAAGTTCCGCATAGGCAAACTCAGACACCCGCAGGACAAAGCCTTGGTGGACCGCACCTTCTGTCATGTCAGACAGGGTCTTTTTGGGCATCCAAGAAATGGACACCTTCTTTTCTGCTGCCAGATTTTTAATTTTTTCTACATTTTTACCGCGCATGTCGTCCTGGATGTAGAGCTTGTTGCCAGTGTTGGCCTCCAAACTCTCCACAACGGCGTGCACGCCATATACGATGTCATTTGTTTCCATATTGCCATTATAGCATAGATTGCCCACAAAAAAGGTCAAAGTCACTTTTGACTATCGATTTATTTTCTAATCTTGACTTTCCCATCTCCCTGTGGTATCCTTATCTCAAAAATTGTCCGTACAAGCGGAACTATTAAGGAGAACCTATGTCGATTATTTTAGGTATTGTTGCAGGGCTTGTAGCCTTTGCTATTGGTGGTTTGTGGTATGGTTTGATTTTCCGCGACGCTTGGATTAAAGCCTCTGGCATTGATATGAAAAAGATTGAGGCTGATCGTCAGGCTGGTAAAAATGGACAAAAAGAAATGATGCTGTCTGTCATTATCGAGGTCATCTTTGCGGTCTTGTTAATGATTTACATCCAAACACTTGGCGTATCACCACTTCATGCAGCAGGTGGCATGGGCGTATTCGCTATCATTTCATCGCTTAAAAATTATTTATTTGAGCAACGCTCTATCCAGCTCATCCTTATCAATGAAAGCTACAAATTGGTCTGCTACTTGGTAGTTGGTGTCCTAGCTCTATTTGCATAACCATTCCCCCTCCTAGCTTTAGGAGGGTTTTGTTTTGTGGTACAATAGAAAGAGAACAAGACCAAAGGAGCTATCATGTCAATCTCCCTCCGCACTATCAAACTGATATTTGCCACCGTCCTAGCCGTTTACCTAGCGACAGCGCTGGGCTTGTCCTATGCGACGTCGGCTGGGATTATCGCCATCCTCAGCATCTTGGACACCCGCAAGTCCAGCTTCAAAATGGCCCGCAACCGCTTTTACTCCACCCTACTAGCCCTGACTGTCGCGACCGCGACCTTCTCCCTGCTGGGCTTTGAGATTTGGACCCTCAGCATCTACCTGGCCATCTACGTTCCCTTGGCCTATCGCTTCCGCTGGGAGGCAGGCATTGCGCCTGCGACCGTCCTCGTCACCCACCTTATGCTGGAGACCAATCTTTCTCCCGCTTTTTTGGGAAATGAGCTGGCGCTTTTTCTGATTGGAGCAGGGAATGCCCTGATTTCCAATGTCTACATGCCCTCGCAGGACCAGCAGATTCAAGCCTATCATGTTCAGGTTGAGGACTTGCTCAAGCAGATTCTCCTGCGTTTTGAGGCCTTCCTGCTCCAGGGAGACGGGCGAAACGAGGCAGAATTGATTACGCAGCTGGATCAGACCTTGAATGAGGCCCTGAAAGTCGTCTACCTAGACCGCCACAACCAGCTCTTCCAGCAGACCAACTACCAGGTCCATTATTTTGAAATGCGGGCTGCCCAAAGCAAAATCCTACGCACCATGGCCAAGACCATCAATAAATGCTTCCTGGATAGCCGGGAAAATATTATTTTGGCCAGCCTCTTTGAACGAACCGCCCAGCAACTGAGTCGGGAAAATTCTGCCCAGGACCTCCTGCTCGACATCGAGCTCTTTCACGCCATGTTCCGCGATAGGCCTCTTCCTCAGACACGGGAAGAATTTGAAACCAGGGCCACCCTCTTCCAACTTCTCCACGACATGGAACACTTTATCCAACTCAAGGTTGATTTTTACGAAGTTTATAAAGACCAAGAACCGTCGGTTTAAACTGACGGTTCTTCTATTTTCCCATGAAATTCATCCGACACTTGGTTGTGCAAATGCACGAAAGATAGGCCCATCATGACCGCATTCCCTGCGACTGCAATCATAAATTCTTCCTTGGAAGATACCTTTCCTAGCCAAATGGAGAGGATTAAAATGAGATTGTAAAGCAAAATATAAAGAGCCGTTATACGAATTTTTCTCAGTAGCTTCTTCATAAGGGGACCTCCTGTAAGTGTTTGCTATATTTATTATATAAAATTTAATAAAAAAACAAGTATTTATGCGTTCTTAACCCCCAAAAAAACCGCCAGATTTTCATCTAGCGGTCAGGTGTTTTATGAACGATTTTAGAAAGGTTAGACAATCGCCTTGCTTGTTTCATCATCGAAGAAGTGAGCCTTGTTAAGGTTGAAGGTCAAGCGAACAGTTTCGCCTGGGTTGTGGTAATCACGCGCATCAACGCGAGATACAAACTCTGTGCTACCGACTTTAGAGTAAAGCATAGTTTCTGCACCGAGAAGCTCAGATACCACCACTTCTGCTTCCACGATAGAAGAAGGGTATGTGTCTAATTCCAACTGAGAAGCCTTGATGTCTTCTGGACGGATACCGAGGGTAAATGATTTGCCATTGTAGCCTTTTTCTTCCAAGTGTTTGCGACGTCCTTCTGGAAGATCCACTTTGAAACCATCTCCAACAAGAACGCCATCTTGAAGCGTAACTGTGAAGAAGTTCATAGCAGGGCTACCGATGAAGCTAGCAACAAACTTGTTAACTGGGCGGTTGTAGAGCTCTTCTGGGCTACCAATTTGCTCGATACGACCGATTGTACCTGTACCTGCTGGGTTTTTAGTTGCAGACATGATAACGATACGGTCAGCCAAGGTCATAGCTTCTGTTTGGTCGTGGGTTACGTAGATAGTTGTCGCACCGATACGGCGGTGGATTTTGGCAATCTCTGTACGCATGGAAACACGCAGTTTGGCATCCAAGTTTGACAAAGGTTCATCCATCAAGAATACTTTTGCATCACGAACGATGGCACGCCCCATGGCAACACGTTGGCGTTGTCCTCCTGAAAGGTCAGCTGGTTTGCGTTCCAAGAATTCTGTCAATCCAAGGATTTGTGCCGCTTCTTCCACACGTTTTTTGATTTCGTCCTTGCTGTACTTACGCAATTTCAAACCAAAGGCCATGTTGTCAAATACAGTCATGTGTGGATAAAGAGCATAGTTCTGGAATACCATGGCAATATCACGATCTTTAGGTGCCACATCGTTCATCAACACGCCGTCAATGTAAGCTTCCCCTTCTGTGATGTCTTCCAAACCAGCAATCATACGTAGGGTTGTAGACTTACCACATCCTGAAGGACCTACGAATACGATAAATTCCTTGTCCTTGATGTCCAAGTTGAAGTCTTCAACAGAATAATGCTCGCTGTTTGGGTATTTTTTGTAAATGTTTTTTAAATTTAATTGAACCATGTTCAATCCTCTCTTTCTTTGATAGTTATATTGTAAATGAAAGCGTTTGTAGAAACTAGGTCAAGGTATACAAAAATAGCAAAACGTTTTTGTGCAACTCTACCAAAAATCCTTCGCATTGAAAAAAGGCTGGGAAAATTGCCCAACCTTTGTTCATGTCAATCCTATTTTACAGTTGCTGTACTTGTAATTACTTCTACAGCTTTCTTCACAGCGATGTCGTGTTTGAGCATTTCTGGTGAAAGCAAGCTACGAACTTGTGCCACTTCCATATTGTAAGTTGCTGCCAAGTCTTCGATTTCTTTCTCGATTTCAGCGTCAGTTGCTTCGAATCCTTCTGCTTTAGCTACTGCTTCAACAACCAAGTTTGTCTTAGTACGTTTTTCAGCGTCAGCTTCGTATTGTTTATGAAGGTCATCACGAGTTGTACCAGTGATTTGGAAGTACATATCTGGTGAGATACCTTGTTGTTGCATACCACCCAAGAATTCATTGATTGCACGGTGAACTTCTTCGTGAATCATTTCTTCTGGCAATTCAACAATTTCAGCGTTTTCTACAGCCAATTCAAGAGCTGCTGATTCAACTGCATCGTCAAAGGCAACTTCTTTTGCTGCTTCCAATTCTTTACGGTACTTAGCTTTCAACTCATCAAGTGTTTCTACTTCTTCGTCGATGTCTTTTGCCAATTCGTCATCCAAAGCTGGAACTTCTTTTGCTTTTACTTCGTGGATTTTTGTCACGAAGAGGGCTGGTTTACCAGCAAGGTCAGCTGCTTGATAGTCTTCTGGGAAAGTCACTTCAACGTTTACTTCTTCACCAGCTGCGTGGCCTACCAATTGTGCTTCGAAACCTGGGATGAATTGACCTGAACCAAGTCCAAGTGAGAAGTTCTCGCCTTTACCGCCGTCAAATTCAACGCCATCGATTGAACCTACAAAGTCGATCACAACTGTGTCGCCTTCAGCTGCTGGGCCTTCTTTGATAACCAATTCAGCCAAGTTGTTGCGTTCGCGTTCGATTTTTGCATCTACTTCTTCGTCAGATACTTCTTTAGTTGCTTCTACTGAAACTGCCAAGTTTTTGTAGTCACCCAATTTTACTTCAGGTTTTGTCACAACTTCAGCAGTGATTGTCCAGTCTTGGCCTTTTTCCATAGATACAACGTCGATTTTTGGTTGTGCAACAACTTCAAGACCTGCTTCAGCAACAGCTGCTTCATAAGCTGCTGGCAAGAGAGCATTTACTACATCTTGGTAAAGTGCTTCTTCACCAAATTTTTGGTTGAAAACGGCACGTGGCAAGTGACCTTTACGGAAACCTGGAAGATTGATATCTTTCTTAACTTTGTTGAAAACGCGGTCCAATTCTGGTTTAATCGCATCTTGACCGATTGTGAAAGTCAATACACCGCGGTTTGTTTCTTTTGCTTCAAATGATACAGACATTCTGTCATTCTCCTTAAAATTTTATTGCATACTCTTCATTATAACACAATTGACAAGGATTTCAACGATTTTATGATTGAGTTTTGGGGAATTGGCAGAGCTGGAAGCTAATCTTCTAATCTGGTTGTTGTCCATCATGAGCCTGCCACTTGCAGTCAGTCAAGCTCAGTTCGGAAAAGACCGCTTCAAAAGAAGAATCTTCTGGCGAGCACGCATAGATACCAAAATGGATTTTACCATTACCTTCATGTAAGTGGCAGATTCGCATCTGCTCAAAATGGATACCGTCTTTGGAGTTTTCAATGCAAAAATCACTGCCCCGTCGGCTCAAACGGTAGTAGATTGACTTGACAGAAGCAGGAATTTCCTGGGTCGCCCAGTCTGAAAAGCCCTGATTGGTTACAACGCTGCCCAAATGCTGAAAATCTTCATTTTCATACTCAATCGAGCCCTTAATCCAGTTTTCCGAATCCTGATAGACCACTACACCACACTGGTCAAAACGAGTATGGCTATTGGAAAAATCCGTCTTAACCGTAAAGGAAAAATACTCTTCCTCCGTGTCCATCAAGAGCAGAGGAGCATTGTCATTGACAAAATGGTAGTAGGTCTTCTGCCACAAGTCCGTATGGGCTTGGGTTGTGATTCTGATTTCCTTGTCTGAAATCTGGTAGTTTTCCGGTTCTCGTACCCAGTAAAAATCTTTTGTGTTCATTTGATTTCCTTTCGTTTTAGATTATTATACAGACAAAAGATAAGGAAGACAAGTAACTCAATCAACTCTTTCAAGAGCAGGCTAAGGTGATTTTGGGGACTTTGCAGGCCTTGTATATGCAAGAGTAATAGGGACTATTCCTCCAAAAAGTCTATCAAGGCTGTTGAAAAGTCATCTGCATTTTGGAAGATAGACCCGTGACCTGCATTGGGATAGATGATGAGTTGACTGTTTTTGATTTTCTCATGCATGATATAAGAGTTCTCAGTCGGAACTTGCATATCCTTGTCACCGTTGACGATCAGCGTTGGTTGCGTGATAAAGGTCATATCGTCTTGAGGATCTCTACCCCAGCGTTTGATTGCCTTCAGCTGTGTTAAAAATCCTGGGACATTCATGTCCTTGTCTGCATACTCAGCTTTTCTTTCTCCCATACGACCCAAAACTTTTTCAGCTTCTAGGAGTCCTGCTTTATCGTGGTTGTAGAAGATGTAGCGTTTTGGATCCACACGCTCTAGACCAGCCTTCAGCATATAGCGGAAGGTTTTTCCTGTCACCTTATCCACTTCAACACCGCCACGAGGACCTGTTCCAGCTAGAATCAAGCGGTTAACCATTTGGCTATCAAGACGAACGATTTCTTGGGCGATAAAACCACCCATAGAAAGACCGAGCAGGTTAATTTTCGTATGCCCCAAGGCCTTGATAATAGCATGAGCCTGCTCTGCCATTCCTGGAATCGTAGGAGCTACCTTTCCTTGACTGGCTCCGACGCCAGGCAAATCAACAACAATGACATGCTCTTTTTCAGCCAGTAAATCCAGCAATTTTGGATCCCAGTTATCCAAGGTTGCGGCCAAGTGGACTAACATGACCAAGGGCAGTTTAGACTTGCCCTTGCCTAGTTCACGGTAGGCAATCTGATTGCCAGCGACAGTAATGTATTGATTTTTAGTTGTGATATAAGACATAAGTATTCCTACTATTTAAAACTGAGGACAGTTTTTCCACGTGAGCGACCGTTGGCTACCTTGTCCAAGGCTGCATTGACTTCTTCAAATGGATAAACGGTATCGATAGACGGTTTGATTTCTAACTTGCTGAAAATGTCTGCTACCTCTTGCAACTGTTGACCATTGCTTTCTACGAAGATGAAATGGTAGTGCACACCGTAGCTTTCCGCCATCTTGTCAAATTTGCGACCAACCAAACCAAAGAGGAATTGTTTCCATTTTGGTAGGTTCATGCGTTTGGCAAATTCGCCATTTGGCATAGCACGGAGGGAAACCAACTGACCGCCTTTTTTCATAATCGACATTTGTTTTTCGGTTTCTGCACCACCAAGTGTGTCCAGTACATAGTCGATTTGGGAGAGGGTTTTAGTGTAATCTTCTGTCTTGTAGTCGATAAACTGGTCGGCACCCAACGCCAATACCCGCTCTGCATTTGCCCCATCACCGTTGGTAATGACCGTCAAACCCTTGGCTTTGGCAATGGGAATGGCCATACCACCGACACCGCCTGTACCACCTGAGATGAAAATGGTCTTGCCAGCCTCTGCACCCATGAGGTCCAATGCCTGCATAATGGTCAGGGCAGTCAGGGGAACGGCAGCCGCTTCCACATCCGTCAGATAGGCAGGAACTTTAGCAAGTGCAGCAGCCTCCACCGCTACATACTCGGCAAAGGCACCGATATTGTCGAGAGGAAGACGACCAAAGACACGGTCACCAACTGCAAAATTGGTCACGCTTGAGCCGACTTCTTCCACCAAGCCAACGACCTCATTGCCCGCTGTTTGTGGCAATTTGTAAGGGACAATCATCTTGACATCTCCACGAGAAATCATGTTGTCCAAAGGATTGACACCTGCTGCGGTCACTTTGATAAGGACCTGGTCTGGTTTGATGTTCGGTTTAGCAATGTCTGTTAGGTTGAGTGCGATATTGTCTTTGTTATAAGATGTGTGTTGTGCTGCTTTCATGGTTTACTCCTTTTATTTACAGACTTGTATCTGATACAAGTCTAAGTTGCGCGAAATAGAAACTGACTTGTGAAAGTCAGTTGGATTTTTTTGCCTCTTGATACAAGTTGGCAATGACCTGGGCCAAGCTCTCTTGGGATAATCTATCCTGTAAATCCTGCTCAATGGTCGCAAAGATTGGCTGAACAGCTCCTGCAATGTGCCGACCAACTGGGCAGGATTGATTGGCGTGTTGGTGCTGCTGAAAGAGCTGGATATGCGTGACTTCCTGGGTGGCATAGTAGATGTCCAGGAGGCTGATGTCCGACGGATCCTTGCTCAACTCATAGCCAGCCTTGCCCTGATGGGACTGTATGATGCCTGCATTCTTCAAGAGAGCGATGACCTTGCGGATATAACTGGCATTGGTACCGACACTGGTTGCCAAGGCCTGCGACGTCATGACATCACTACTCTCGCTAATCATGGTCAAGATATGCAAAGCTACTGAAAATTTGGTATCCATGGAAATCCTCCCTTTGAACTTGTATCAACCACAAGAACAAGTTTAGCAAAAAGAAATCTACTTGGCAAGGATTTTGTATTCAAAAAAATCACAACCTTCTGGCTGTGATTAATTTTTCCGTATTTGATCTTCCAGATAAGCTGCACGGGCACCGCCGATCAGTTTAGGACGGCTGGCAAGAGCTGTAACATGGGCCTGGCCGATCTCACGCAAGCTCGGTCTAATTGGCACTTGGACGTGCTTGATGTGCATACCGATAGCCGTATCGCCGATGTCCACACCAGCCTGAGCCGTGATAAATTCCACTTCGACCGGATCCTTCATATACTTGAAGGCTGCCAACTGTCCAGAGCCTCCTGCATGAAGGGTGGGCAATACATTGACCATTTCCAAATCTTTCTGGATAGCCAATTCCCGCTCCACTACCAAGGCACGATTGAGATGTTCACAGCCTTGGACAGCTAGGTAAATGCCCTTGGGAGTCAAAATATCCAGAATCGTTTCGACAACGGCCTCTCCAACTTCCAGACTGGAATTTTTGCCAATATGCCCACCAATGACCTCACTAGAAGACAAACCTAGCACAAAAATCTGACCCTTTTGAAGATTGCTGAGTTCTAAAATCTCTTCGACAACTTGCTTAGTTTGGTCTTTAATTTCCTTTAATGACATGATTTACTGCACCAATTCTTTCTATTGCCTGAGCCAAGATATAACCTAGCACCAAACCAACTGTGTTTTGCAGAGTATTACTCATCAGACTTGTAACAGCGTCAGCTACATTATACATGAAACTAGATGCCACAAAGTAACCATCAATCATGGAAAGGCTGGCAAGAACAATTCCAATCAAACGTTTCTTGCCTGTCCATCCTGCAAAATAGCCCTGAGCTCCGTGGAAAAGCAAGCTCAAGAAAGCCCACTGGGGATAGCCCAACAAGAAATCAATCAGAAGCCCTGACAGTCCGCCAACAATGGCTCCTTCTTTCTTACCCAAGTAAAAGGCTGTAAAATACACCCCAACATCCAAAAGTGTCACAAAACCAGTTGCAGTTGGCACATGAACAAAGGCTAATACCAAACTCAAGGCGGTTAAAATAGCCAGCAATACCAGTTCTTGCGTCTTTTTATTTCTCATACTGAATTACCCCATATTGATCTGATTTTAAGATGGCTGCATGAACAAAGTCCTTGGACAGTCGGACCGCCTCCAAAGAGTCCTGACCTAGCAAGAGCTGACTGGCAATGCTGGACGCAAAGGTACAGCCCGCTCCCACATTGTTCTCTGAAAGCAGGGGCGACTGCAGAACGACCACTTCCTGCCCGTCATAGTAAACATCCACGGCCTGTGAACTTCCCAAGCGGTTGCCCCCCTTGATGACCACCGACTTGGCACCCAAGTTACAAAGCGCCACCGCAGCCTGCTCCATCTCTTCCACCGTTTGGATGTCTTTTTGGAGCAATAGCTGAGCTTCTGCCAGATTTGGCGTAATGATGCTGATATAGGGAAGGAATTTTAAGAGTTCATCCCTCAGCTGGCTAACCTCTGTATCATGCGTTTCCTTGCAGACCAAGACCGGATCAAAAACCACTGGAATATCCTGATGGGCCTTGATAAACTCCAAAGCCTGCTCTGCTATTTCCACAGTCGGAAGCAAGCCGATCTTAATAGCTGAAAAGGGCACATCCTTCAAACTAGCCAACTGCTGGGCAAACACCGCTGTATCTGTCGGAATAACCTCAAAACCTTTTTCCGTCATAGCTGTCAAGCAGGTCACCGCCACAAAACCATGCAGGCCATGGACAGTGTAGGTGGTCAAGTCTGCATGGAGACCGCCACCGCTGAAAATATCATTGCCTGAAAGTGCTAAAATATACTTAGTCTTCATAGATAATCTCCTTTAGATAGAGTCCATTTCCCGCCGCAGTTGGTCCCGCCAAATCTCGATTTTTTTCTGCCAAAATCCGCTTGATTTGCCCCACAGGCATGCGACCATTGCCAATTTTCAGCAGAGTCCCCACCATATTTCTCATCTGCTTGTACAAAAAGCCGTTACCTGAAAAGGTAAAAATCAAGAACTGGCGCCGCTGGTCATACTCCATTGTCGCCGCCGTGATGGTCCGCACCTTGTCCTCGACTGAAGTCCCTGATGCCGTAAAGCCTGTAAAGTCATGGGTCCCCACCAGATCCTGGATAGCTTCTTCTATCAAGCCCAAGTCCAAATCATAGGGATAGAAGGTCGCATAGTGGCGCATCATGGGATTCTTGGGTCGGCCAATGTCCACCAAAAACTCATAGGTCTTGCTGTGCTTGGCATAGCGGCAATGAAAATCATCCGCAACCTGCTCCACCTGGACCACATCAATATCTTCAGGTGTTTGGGTATCCAGGGCAAAGCGGAGCTTCTCAGCATCTCTACTGCCAGCCAAGTCAAAATGAATGACCTGACCGTAGGCGTGTACACCTGCATCTGTCCGACCTGCACCATGAACAGTTACTGGCTGACCACTATTCAATCTTACTAATGTTTTTTCGATTTCTTCCTGAACTGTACGAGCATGAGGCTGGCGCTGAAAACCAGAAAAATCATGTCCGTCGTAGGAAATAATTGCTTTATATCGTGTCATGGTCTGATTGTAGCACAAGCAAACTTGCAAATACAAGCCTAGAAAGCGCAAACTGTCCTAGCACAGTTTTTCAACCACCGACGATTGACAGTTTTTCTAAAAAGGGCTATAATGTGAAAGAAACTAATTAGAACTATTCTAATACATACCGCTTCCCCCATCTAGCAAGAGTACAGCACAGATGGAATGGTGGTATCCCACTACCGACTAAGAAAGGAGGCAGGAATGGAACTACATTCTCACTTAAACTCGGAGAATCAAACAAGCTTTGACCATGTGATCCAGCATTTGAAAGAAAAAGGCATTCGGATTACCGAAACAAGAAAAGCTGTCGTTGCCTATCTAATCGAAAGCGACGACCACCCAAGTGCCGAAATGATTTACAAGGACCTCCTGCCCAACTACCCTAATATGAGTTTGGCAACGGTTTACAATAACCTCAAGGTTCTCTTGGAAGAAGGCTTTATCACCGAACTTAAACGAGCAAATGACACGACGACCTACTATGACTTTATGGGGCATGAACACCTCAATGTTATTTGTGAAAAATGCGGAAAAATCACCGATTTCATGGACGTGGAAATTCCAAGTCTCAAGCGCGAAGCCCATGAACAAACTGGCTATAAGATTACCAAAGAAGTCCTGTCCATTTACGGTGTCTGTCCCGAATGTCAACTGAATAGCTAGAAAGCGACTTTGTCGCTTTTTTTATTTTTCCTTTGAATTGTCAGAACATTCTTATTTAGAATTATTCTAAAAAGACTTGACATTCTTTTTAGAACTGTTATAATTAATTTAACTAAATGATAATAATTCTAAATAAGGAAATGATAAACTATGACACTCGTAACCAACCTCAAACAATACAGCCACATCATCACAACCGCTCTCTGCTTGGTGCTCATTCTAATGGGTATCCTTCTGTTTCAGACTGGACAGGGATGGGCACCCATCCTCTTCATTTCAGCCTTTGTTATCGGGGGCTACCAGTCAGCCAAGGAAGGTCTGACTGAGCTGATTTTCGACAAGCACCTGTCTGTTGACCTGCTCATGATCTTGGCTGCTATCGGCTCTGGCCTGATCGGCTACTGGATGGAGGGAGCCCTACTCATCTTTATCTTCTCCCTTTCTTCTACTCTGGAAGAATTGGCTATGGAAAAAAGCAAGAACGCTATCGCAGCTTTGATGAACATGACCCCTCCAACGGCTCGCAAAATCGAGGAAAATGGTGACATCACTGTCTTAGACACTGCAGCCATCCGCATCGGCGACCTCCTGCAAGTTCGCAAGGGCGACACGGTCCCACTGGATGCGACCCTCATCAGCCCACAATCTATCTTTGACGAATCCATGATTACAGGCGAGCCGCTCCCTGCGGAAAAAGTAGCTGGTGCGGCTGTTATCGGCGGCACTATTAACCAAGGTCCAACTGTGACTGTTCAAGTAACAGCTGAAAAAGGCGATGCCCTCTTCGATAAAATCGTCCAGATGGTCGAAAATGCCCAAGAATCCAAATCAAAAACAGCGACTTTCATTGAAAACATGGAAGATACCTATGTGAAAGTTGTCTTGCTTGTGGTGCCTCTCTTCATCCTCCTTGCTCATTTTGCACTGGGCTGGGACTGGTTGACCGCCTTCTATCGTGGCATGATTCTCTTGACCATTGCTTCTCCATGTGCACTTGTAGCTTCTTCTTCACCGGCTACCCTTTCTGCCATCAGCCGTGCGGCAGGCAAGGGCATGATTATCAAGGGCGGTGACATTGCGGATAAGATCGCCAACTTAGAAGCCATCGTCTTTGACAAGACGGGTACCCTAACCATTGGTAAACCTGAAGTTGTAGGTGTAACCTATCTTGGCGATGAAAAACTGATCAAGGAAGTTGTTCAGGCAGTTGAAAAACAATCTAGCCATCCCATCGCTCAGGCTCTGATGACCTATACGGCTGACAGCTCTGCTATTGCCCTCCAAAGCCTAGAAGATGTGACCGGAAAAGGCTTGGTGGCAAGCTATGAGGGCGACAGCTGGAAAATCGGTAAGGCGGGATTTGTGGTAGACAGCCTGGTGAGTCCTCTGTCTACTGACCTGCTGGCACAAATTGATGAGGCGGAAAGTACTGGGAAAACCCTGGTCTATGTTAGCCAAAATGATGTGCTGGCAGCGATCTTCATGGTGGAAGATAGTTTGAAACCTGAGAGCAAGCAGCTAATGGCCCAGTTGAAAGAAATGGGAGTGACGCCAATTCTCTTGACGGGCGACCAAGAAAAGACGGCTCGTTACGTGGCGAGTCAGGTCGGTATTGACCGTGTGATTGCCAACTGTCTGCCGACGGATAAGGCTGCTGTTATCCAAGAATTACAAACCGAGTTTGCGTCTGTCGGCATGGTCGGAGACGGCATCAACGACGCTCCCGCCCTGGCTCAAGCCAATGTCAGCTATGCTATGGGAAGCGGAACGGACATCGCTATGGAGTCAGCTGACATCGTACTCATGGAAGACCTGACGAGAATTCCTTACTCTATTCGTCTCTCTAAGAAAATGCGGGGCATCATCAAGCAGAACATCATCTTTGCTCTATCTGTCATTGCCCTTCTTATCATCTCCAACCTCTTCCAGTCTATCAACCTGCCACTCGGTGTGGTGGGCCACGAAGGATCAACGATTTTGGTGATTTTGAACGGGTTGAGACTCTTGTATTTTAAATAGCTTCAAACCGCCATATAGTTGGCGGTTTCTTTATTGATATGGAAAAATACTTTTATTATTGAAATGAATAGAGATTTACAACCTAGCCTAGCTCATACAGAAGGTGCTTCATTCAGTTAGACATTGAACTAGATGGATAAATCCTCATCGGAAGCATAGTATTTCCAAGCAACCGAAAAGCAAGTTAGATGCTGATAGTCTTCTATCCATTCACGAAAATAGGGAATTCCTAACATGTTTTCATCTACTTCAGCTTCATCGTATGAGTATGGGTGCGCGACAACTCCAATATCGTAATCCCCAACTTGCCAATTGTTCCCGTATTGATGTTCACCGCCTAAGTTGTCAATCAATCTGCCAGTTCTAAAGTCAATATCTGTACAAATCGATAAACTCTTAAAATCAACAAAATCCGGCGCAAAAGGTTTCAGATGATAACTTCCTTCCACAAAGTACGTATCCTCAAGATTTGGATACCGAGCTATAATGGACATTTTTATGGGCTGACCATTAAATTCCAACCAGAAATTGCCGATCGGAGTTTTCAAGAGGTCGTAAGCTACCGATGAATCGGCTGGGATTTTTTCTTCCGATAGATCACAGATATAGCCGTGAGTTAGTAAATTCTCCAGTTTTTCGGCAATTATTTCCGACCACTCTCTTGACTTACCAAGCACAGTTTTTATCTTGTTGAGAGGATAGGGAGGACGGTCTGCTGGCGCGGTAATGATAGCCACTACTGGAACAGCTTTTTTTATAGCTTGCTTGCCAACTAAAACTTCCACCCAGTCTCCCCTTTCTATCGTTTGGTCAGGACAATAGTAGGTATAGGGTTTGCCGTCAACTGAAAATTGTACCTGGCAAAATCGTAGCATTTTATTCGGTTTCCATAAGAGAGCCGGCTCAAGAGGTCGTTTTTCAAAGTAGTGTACCTCATCTCTATCCCACCAGTCCTCCGTCATCCAGCTATTGCAATAAGGACAAAAATGTTCGTCATAATCATCTAAATAACATGGGGCTATACCACAAGATGGACAAGGCTTCCCATCCTCATCGATAAAACCATCTAATTCAACACCATTGATATAGAGACCATAGTCATCCTCCGGTTCATACACATGCGTTTCAACAGAATGCGGTACACAACTCAACCAGTCATCCAAAGGCAAAGAAAGAATACTATAAATCTTGACCTCACTCCATCTCTCCTTGAGAGATTGACCATCATAGATTTTTGCCTCAAAGAGCTCCTGAGCTGTATTAAATCTACCTCCATCTGGTAGATCTGACAAACCTGCCCAGTAGGGAGCTTCATTTCCTGAATATCCAATATATCGAAGAGTATCCTGATTATCTGTCTCAAAACGAAAAGCAGTCTCATCAACATTCATCCCCGCCTCAAATTCTTGCAAGAAATAATCATACTGCAAACGAGTAATGGCTGGATGCCCTACTGTAGTCGGTTTATGGGGAATTCCCAACTTAAAACTTTCTGCCGAGAAGGAAAAATAGCCATTTACAAGCTGAAATTGACAAGTAGTGCCATCATATAAAACTTCATAAATCCACCACCTCGAAAGTCCCTCCATGTCTTGCATTCTAAAATCTGTCACTCCCTGGCATTCCAAATCCCAAACCAAGGCTGGCGCATTAGAAGGACTTTCTGCTAAACAATCCTCCTCAATGGTTAAACGTAGACTAGCTGACTGACTATCATAGGAAAAAGAACCAATCAAATAATCATGAAACTGTCCAACAGATAAGAAATAATCAACCAATTTCCCAGGTTCGGTAATGTACCCTATTCTCTTTGTCCACATGATATTCTCCTCTCACAAATCACTCCTCATAATATCTCGGTAGGTCAAGCAAGGTAGCCCTGTCGAGCCAGTTATTCTTATTCTCCAATAAATAATACCAGACAATATGATCTGAGTCGGCCAGTGCTTCTTCAAACTCATATCTAGCCTCTACCCATCTTCCAAAGTCATCATCATCATCTAGTAAATAAATCTCTTCTTGGACACCATGATTCCAATAAAAACGAGAAACATAGATACAATTTTCTTCAACCGCATACCACTCCAAGCTATGGTCCAGTTGAATAGCGGCTCTAATCGCAGCGATAGGAACATCACGTTTTGTCGCAAACTTTAGGACCATCAAGCCATCTGACCGTATCTTATGAGTGAAGCCATAACCATAATAGATGTATTCACCGAATTGTTCCCTATATTCACCAATATTTTTCACACAGACAAGTTTATTAAAACTAATATACGGTGGATCAATCCTTTTTTCGTCTATCGGGTAGTAATCTAAAAAGTAGGTTTCAAAAAAATCTTTGGAACAAATGACCTGTTGATAAACATAATTTGCCATAACATATCCACCCTCCATTCCTAGTTTTAGTATAGCACCTTATCTGAAAAAACTTGCCAAAAATGACAAGTTTTCCTTCAATTTATCCAAAAGATTTATCAATCAACTCCTGCATCATGCCTTCCTTGGCATAAGGAACAGTATCTACTTGTAAGAAGTTTTTCCGGCTAATGGTGTCAGGTAAGGTGCCAAAGATGAACTCCAAAGCGATCTTATGGATAATAGCCGTTGGCGCAAAGCCGTAAACTTGCTCTTCCAAGATATGCTTGAGCCGCTCATGCCCTTCTGGAAAGGCTGCTTGTAAGCCTTGGCTATTATAGAGGCGTTTGACCAACTCTGTGATATATAGCCCTGATTTCATATAGAGGTCAATAAAGTTTTTGGATGGGTCGTCGAAGATACCAGGATTTTCCTTTTCCAACTCATCCACCATTTTCTGAACCACCTTCTTCGGTGTGAAGATTTGGTTGGTCTTTTGAGGTGGAATATAGTCAAAGATGTCTTCTGTCCTATCTTCAAAATAGTTTGCCAACTCTGCTTTTTTCCGTAAAAATTCTTGGATGGCCTGATCAAAGGTCGGCTGGTCAAAGAGATGGCCGGCAAATTCAGGTCCACCATCACGCAAATAACGGAATTGGTTGAGGTTGATGCCCGTTACCTCGATGAAGACTTCATCTGGTACGTAGCTATCGAAGTTTGCTAGGGTTAGATGTTCATCTCCATAAGCCATGATGAAGCTTGGAATGGTGCGTGCAAAGCCACGTAAGTGACCGCGAATCTCGTCCTCAGCCTGAGCCTTGGTGCGTTCTCGCTGTTTGACTTCCTGTTGTTTGACCAGATCATGCGGCAAATCCTGCACTTTTTCTGCCAGCCGTTGCCGTAGCTCTGCCTGATGGGCTTGGTGCGCTTCTATTTTCTTGACTTGATAGGCCTGCTCCAGTTCCTCTTTTTGCTGACTATCCACCGTTTCCTTCAAAGCTTCTTGGTATTCATTTTCGAGATGAGCCTGCTGAATATCAAATTCTTTTTCGCTACGCTGGATGAGGGTCTCAATCTCCGTATGAATCTGTTTCTCAATTTGCTTACTTTCCCGATTAGTCAAGTCATAGCCAGCAGTTATGTCTGCCACCAAGGTAGAAGATATTTCTTTCTGAACAGTTTTGACAAAAGCCTTGTCAACAGTTTCTACCTGGTCAACCAACTCTTCCACAGTATCTAATAAATCATAAACTTTTGTCCCAAAAAGGACTTCTTGACGGTTGATAACCAAATCTTCTGCCACCTGAACCTGTCCTTCTTCATCCACCTCAATATCTGGAAATTCAAGTGTATCCGGTGCATGGCTGATTTTCCCTTGTTGCTCAACAGGGAGTTCATCCAAGATGTCCAAAACCAGCTGACTAGCACGGAAAATACCTGCGATATTGTCAAATAGGAAGTTGGACATAAAGCCACGCTTGATGACTTCTGCTGCACGTATCTGGCTTGGAATGGTCATGACTGCCTGAGCGTCAATTTCCACCATCTTGCCTTCCCTATCTTCTGCGATAACTGGGAAGAAGTTGAGCAGGTTGCGGATATTTTCTTCTCTAGTTTGACTGATTCCTGCACCACCCGCTGTCGCTAGACTGAGGTTATTGGCAAAGTCACTAAAGAGTGACAGGGTCCGTTCAGGAGCAAAATCAAAGACATAGGCCCGCTCTTTGCGGTAAACCTTGTCTCCTTCCACCCAACTGTAAGGGTTTTGGGCACGAAAGGCAGCCTGCATATAGAGGGCTGGAGATTGAAGATTGCTCAACATCAAGACTGCTGTCCACTCTGGAATGGTCACACCAGTCGTCAACTGACCGACAGACAGGGTGATGGTATAGTCATACTCAGCAATGGCCTTCCTGACCATATCGAGCGACTTGCCATTGGCTTCTGTATCCTCAGCTTCTCGCTGACTGACAGAACCTGCAGCCAGCACAATCTTATACCGGTCAAAGGTTGGATGGTCTTCCAACAAGTCTTTCAAGGCCTTGGCAGAGGCCACTCGGTCTAATAGCCAAAAGCTGTGCTTGATTTCCCGACGGAGCTCTCTAGTTGAAAATGGGTATTTTTCATTAGTGGTCAAGGTGTTCAGCCATTCTTTGACTTCTCTCTCATGGATAAAGCTGCCTGATTCATTGGTCGCAAAAAATTCATTCAAGTCAAAGGCAAAATCAACCGTTTCACTGCCAAAATCCGCACCATCTCGAACCCTGTCCGTGATCATCTTGGACATCTGGTAGGTGAACATGTTGAGCTGGGGAAGGTTTTCATAGGGATTTTCTTGCTCGGAGCTTGAGAGCCAATCTTGCTTGGCAGCCTGCTCATCCGCATAGGACCAGTTGTATATCTGGTTTTCCGAAAATTTGCCCTTGGCTAGAGCCTTAAAGGGAGTTCCAGACAAGTGGAGGGTAAAGTTGCGCTGGATTTGGTGAAAGGCAACATCTGTTTTTTCCGTATCCACTCCTTCATGGGCCTCATCAATGACCAAGAGATCCCACTGGGTCTTGGCTACCCACTGCAATTTATCATAAGCGCCGCCGAAATATTTGGACCCTTTCAGATCTTGAAGGCTTAAAAAGGCGATTTCCTTAGCGTCTTCCTCGGTAAAGAGGAGTTTATGGAAGTCCTCTCGTGATAGGGATGGTCTGCCCTTGAGGGAATCCGACTCCGAAACAAACTTATAGGAGGTCGATCCCGCGATAAACTTATGAAAATCATCAAACCAGGAATTGGCGATGGCTGGGCGGTTGGTCACAATCAAGACTCGGTCACAGTTGAGTCGCTTGACCAAGTCATAGGTGGCCAGGGTCTTGCCAAAGCGTGGCTTGGCATTCCAGAGAAACTCTTTCTTGCGTGCATCCTGATTGGTCTGGATATAGGTCAAGGTTTGCTGGACAGCTTCTTCCTGCTCCTGTCTGAGCTGGTAGTCCACCTGCTCCCCTGGCTGATAGCCTGCATAGTCGTGACGGACAAACTGGTCAAACAGGTGGTTGGCCTTTTCTGGTTGACCATTGAAATAAAACCACTCGGTCTTGGGACGGCGTTCGATGGCATGGAAGTTCAAAAACTGGTGGAAGTCATGGTCTTTGAAGGGCTTGCCCTTGTCTGGCTCTTCGATGTACCTAGCCTCTTGCTGCCACAAAATAGACGGCTCAATCCCCGCCGTATGGGTCTGCTCCTTAATCCTCTGCTCCACCTGACGCTCGGTATAGCCAATCTTGATCCAGCCGTCATTGGTCGTCACATGGGGTGTGGTATAGGCGTAGATTTTTGGAGAAATCTCTTCTGAAGTTTTAATCAAAACGGACATAGATTACCTCTTGTTTACATTAAATCTTAATCATTTGTAATCGTTTAGTTTGTATCAGTCGTGTTAATAAGTTCTTTCCGTGATCTTTATTATCTAAAGTTTGACCGTATTTCTCAATCAACCGTGAAATCGCCATAATTTGTTCATGCTCAATTTCATGACTTTTGCTTTTATCATAAATACTATAAAAGAAAATTAAGCTAAGATTTGGATTGGAGTATAAATCATAGTAATCAAACAACTGCTGAAAATAGGCATAATCCGCTTCTGCTAGAGAATGACCATAGAACTTAATAGTTTGAATATCTTTTGTATAAATATCACGACCCTCACCTATTTTTTCAAAACCTTGTGTATAGGATTTTAATGTACGATATGTCTTTGTGAATCGATATTCCAATTCACTAGCTTGAAACAATGAATGGTCCACACCAAAAATAATATTTGAGAACCTCAAACCTTCATCATCTGGAATTTTACCATGTACGTCCAAAAATTTTACTGGAGAGAATGTAGGCCGAAACATTTGAGACCAAAGTGATGAGTAATTAAAACTAAGTAAATGATAAGGAATTGGGACAGCAGTAAATATTTCCTTTTCTGGGTCAACCATCCTTCTCAAAAGACTGTTTATTTTTTCATCATAATTTGGAGTTACAGACAATCTATATCGTAAAAAGCATTGAAAGTCATATTCCAATTCATTTAATTCATGTAGCAAAACATCTGCAACTAAAGACTGAATATCCTCTAATTCATATTCAACAACATTATCATAGATTTCTTGAATCTTTTGATAAGATTCCGTTTCTGGAAGTTGTAGTAAAGTCAAATCTTTTTTAACCAACACATATGCTAATTTTGCAATAAAGTTAGTCTGACTCCCCTTCATATTTTGAACTCTGTAAACCGTTTGCTTTCCAAGGGAAACTAATTTTCTTTTCTTGTACTTAATGACACTTGCAATATTATAAATGAGATGTTCTTCTTTCAAATAATGAGCAATCATACTTTCAACATTTGACCAATTTCGATTTTCCAACATTTTTTCATGTAGAAAAATTTGGTACCAAATATTTACAAACGAATAAACTTCTTTTTCACTATGCTCAAACCAATTAGTGCTATAAAAATCAAATCTATTCTCGAACCTATCAGCTACAATACTCAAATCAATTTCTTCTGTATCGATAGATAGCTCACTTTTTTTCTGCGAAAAAGCATATTTTAAAAAGTTTTCATATGTCGTTTCGAGACCACATTGTAAATCCAGACCATTCCCAACCACAAATAATTCAGTGGCTACTTGCTGATTGTCTGTCATCAGTCCATCTCCCTAACTTTGGATTCAATAAAGTCAATCTCTTTCTGAGAAAGACCATATTTTTTATACAACTGGGCGTCAATCTCCGCCACCGACTGGGACCAGTCGATGTCCGAGCTTGACGTAAAGTCTTGGAGAGGAACTTTTGCCCAAGTGGAGCGGGAGTTATGCTGAGTAATTTTTAAAACACCTAATAATGCTCTCGCAAACTTACTCTTAATGTATTTTAATAAGGCATTTGCTTCAAATTCTGTTGTTACATTGCCAATAGTTAAGAAGGTATCAGTATGCCCGATTAGGGGTTCCCCGATTAGGGGTGTACTTAACACTTCTCCTAAAGCTCCGCTACCATTTGCTTCAGGAACAAATATATTATAGTTTATAAAAGGTTCTGGAAAATCTATGTACTCTTTTTTTATAAACTTATATGTTCTTTCCGTACCTGAACGACCTAAAATCTTTACATACTCATCTTCGTTCTCAACATTATTAAAAAAGGCAAAATTGAAATTTGTAAATGATTTGGATACAATTTTATTCTTTGTACCTTTACCTTGTAGTTGCTCTGCCTCAGGAAAGTCTTCAAAAAATTTATTTGAGAATCTATAAATTCCTTGTGGATAAACTATTTCTGAAAAAGGTGAGAAATCACTTCTGTTTTCACCTTTCCGAACAATGCTATTCAATGTTTCAAAAACTGTAAATGTCCCAATTTTCCCAAAGGTATTTTCAGAATCTCTATAGGTTATGGCAACTCCACCTTTTATATCTGTCGCAGAAAATACCTCATTACTTTTTAACCAATACTTCACAACTTTTACTTGTTCATCGTTCAGCATTTTGTTATTCCAATTTTTAGGTGTCTGTCCAGCATTAAACAAAAATCGTGCTGGTGTAATCAATAAAGCCTTATTTCCAATTTTATACGACTCTTCAATAAAATAATGATATATTGGTTCATCTCTAGCTCCACCTTCTTCCTGATACGGTGGGTTTCCAATGACAACATCAAATTTCATAGGGCTTTCTCCTTGTGATAGACGCTCAAAATCTATCAACTCATTTGTTTTCCAATCTTTGATCTGTGCCTTTTGTGGCTGGCTGGTCTGCTCTGCTATTTCCTCAAAAAGGCTGAGCTGAACGGCTTCCTTAGCTTGCTCGGAGTAGGGGCTGGTGTAGGTCAGGCCGTCCATCTGCAGGACATTGTAGGAAATAATCTGGGTAATGGTCTGTTTCTGGCTGGGGCTGGGTTCCTGGTAAAACTTGGCTTGATAGTAGTCGATGAAGCTGGCTAGGAGGTTTTCACGCGCCAAGAGCAGGGAATCTCCTTGATACTCATAACCATAGGCGTTCTGGTAGGCGGTCACCGCCCCTTGGAACCAGACTTCTTCCTCATGGACTTCCTCAGATAGACGGTGGAGCTTGCGGTCCAAAAAACCGACCCGCTCCTCAAGGTCGAGGGCCTGTCCAGTCACCGTATCGTAGCGGGAGACCATGTAAGGGGCTTCCCCGCAGGTGATTTCCAACCATTTGAGGTTGAGGTAGGCCTCTAGGTCTAGATCTTGGAAGTCTTGGTCCACGGCATCAATCTGCTGTCTGACCAACCAAGTTGGGGTAAACACCTCTGCTCGGACCTTGGTGCGGTCTTTTTGCTCGTACTTGGACTTTTCTGAACGTGGCTGGATGAGGTTGGCATAGGGACCCGTCACTCTAGTAGGAGTGATTCGGTCATAAGCACCGAACCCTTTTCCCAGCAACTCATAGGAATGTGTAGCCCAAACAATGGACTTGTTGGTCGTTCGATCTTTCAAGAGGGTCCTAAGAAGACCAGAGGACTCTCTCGCTAATGTTTCTTCGCTAATATCTATGGTCGTCATAAGGCACCTTTTCTCTTTATTTAACTTCTATTATACCATTTCTTTACAAGTAATAAAATCGTTTTCAGAGGAGTGTAAAAAATAAAAAATAAAAAAAAAAGCATTGGGTTGAAAAGAACCTCCTTATATGAACAATATAAGGAGGTTCTTTTCAGGGCTTTTTCTTTTTTTAATAAGTAGCCAGACGTTTTTCCAAGCGTAACTGCCCCACAGCATAGAGTGTACAAATGACCCAATAAATCAAGGCTACGCAGATATAGACAGTCATGTAGTCTGACTTAGCACCGCCGACGATTTTGGCCTTGTTGAAAATTTCAGGCACTGTAATCATGGCTGTCAGCGAGGTACTTTTTACCATGTCCAACAGAACATTGCTCAAAGGCGGTAGGGCAATGCGGAAGGCCTGAGGAATGATAATCTTGCGGTAGATAACATTGGTCTTGAGGCCCAGACTGCGTGCCGCCTCCCATTGACCCTTATCAATAGCCGACAGGGAAGAACGGATGATTTCCGAGATGTAGGCCGATGACATGGAAGTAAAGGCAATGATGGACGCTGATATCGCATCCAGCTGAATGCCCATAAAGGGCAGACCAAAATAGATAAAGAAAAGCAAGACCATAAGCGGAATACCCCGCATGAGGGAAATATGAGCCATAGCCAACCAGCGGAGGACGGCAAGTTTAGACATACGCATCAAGGCTACAAAAAAGCCACAAAAGGTCCCTAGGGCAAAGCCGATAAGAGAGAGAGCCAATGTATAGGGCAAGCCCTCTAGAATAAGCGGAATAGCCTCAAAAGCTAGTTTTGGATCAAAAACAGCCTGCCAATTGATAGACATAGAGAAATACCTTGGAGGCGCCGACCAGGTCAACACCCGTCCTTTCTTTACTAGATAAAAAGGTAGGAATCACTTCCAACCTTTCTGATGTTTAGTCAACGTCTACTACTGGCAACTCATCTGCACCTTCAGCAGGTTTGGTCAAGTCTTGACCAGCATAGTGTTTTTCTGAGATAGCCTTCAAGCTACCGTCATCTTTCATTTCTTTGATGACCTTATCCAACTCTTGCTTCAAGCTGTCATCCTCCTTGCTCATGACAATCACAGATTCGTTTGGATTGTAACGAACATCACCCATCTTCACTTTAATATCTGGGAATTTTGCAGTAATCATCTTAACTGCGACCACTTGTGTGAAGTAGTCATTTGGAATAAAGTCTGTACGACCAGTGGATACATCGCGAAGGTAAACATCGTTGGTTACGTTATCGTAGATAACTGGCTCTGCGCCTTGCTTTTCAGCAATCTTCATGAAGGTTGTACCAGCACCACCACCAGCTTTTTTACCCTTCCAGTCTGAAAGGTCTTTTGCGGTGATGTTTGATGAGCCATCTTCACGGACAATCATACCAGATACAGAATACTTGTAAGCCTCAGAGAGGTTGTATTTTTCCTTACGCTCAGCTGTTGGCTGCAGGTTGTTTACTGAAACATCTACCTTGCCTGAGTCTACTGATGTCAGAGCTTCTGCTACACCGATTTCTTGGAATTCAATTTCGAGATCCAAGCGCTTGCCGATTTCCTTCATCATATCGACTTCATAACCAACCAATTCCTTCTTGTCATTGTAGTATGACGTTGGGAAAAGCGTACCTGGGGTCGCAACTTTCAAGACACCTGCTTCCTTGACTTGTTCCCATTTGGTTGGTTCTGCAGCTGCTTCTTCTGTCTTAGAAGCGTTGCTTGAGCAAGCTGCCAGCGTTAATGTAGATACAAGAAAGGCTGATGCCAACAATTTTTTCAACATGTCAATCTCCTCTGGAAGTGACAAACTTCCTTTTTCTTTATTTTTGGTGTTAACCCACCAACTTTAATAGGGTAACATTTTGAAAAAGATTTGGCAAGAATTTGGTACCGTTTTTTGTAGCCATTTACATTCTAAACAAATGAGCATCTTCCAAGTCCTGGGCTAGCTGTAAAAGGATATCTTCTCGGCCCTTAGCTGCTGTCAATTGGACCCCTATCGGTAGGCCTTCTTTGGTAACATGCGTCGGCAAGCTAATGGATGGTTGGCCTGTAATATTGGCCTGTTGCGTAAAGGGAGTAAGAGCGAGACTGTCCGCAAACATCTCCCAGATCAAGTCCTGCTGAGCAGCCATTGAATATTCCTGGGTCTGCTTGAGGCGGGTTTCTAAATCAACAGACGGCTGAAATTGACCATGAAGAGGAGCCACATCTGCCACCGTGGGAGTCAGGAGAATGTCGTAGGTCTGGTGAAATTCCTGCATAATGGCACTGTAGCGGTCCCAATCCTGTAAAACCTTAGAATAAAGCTTGGCCGGTATGGTTTGACCGCTCTGATAAATGGCCCAGGTCATGGGCTCCATGTCATCCAGAGTCATTGGGCGTCCAAAAGCCGTTTCAATTTCATCAAACATCTGAGCAGTCTCTACGCTATTCATAATATAATAGGACTGCATCACTTCACTCCCGTCCAAGGGTTGTCTCTGTAATTCCTCCACTTGATGCCCCATCCCTAGAAGGTGGTCGACCAGCTGAAGAACCGCCGTCTGCGCTTCCAGACTAACCTTGCTACCAATAGGGGACTGACAGGTAAAGGCAATTTTCAAAGAGCGATTAAGAGAACTGAAAATCGACTCTTCCGACAGGGTTGCCAAGGGAAAAGGCGCCTCAACCTGATAGGTTTGAAAATGATAAAGTAGCCGCTTGGTGTCCCGCACGGACTTGGTCAAGGCAAAGTTGCTAGAAGCCCCCTGCCAACCTCGGAAAGACTTGGGTCCGACAGGAATGCGCCCACGACTGGGCTTGAGACCAATCAAACTATTGAAGGACGCGGGAATCCGAATGGAACCACCACCGTCCGATGCTGCCGCAATGCTAACCATTCCAGAAGCCATGGCTGCAGCTGCTCCTCCGCTTGAACCGCCAGCATTGCGCTTGACATCTGATGGGAGATTGACCGGACCATGGACCAGAGCATCCGAGATATTTTTAAAGCCAAACTCCGGAGTATTGGTCCGACCCAGAATAATAAAACCCAGGTCCTTGAGAGCTTGCACATACCTATCCGTATGGCCGACCGAATGACCCTGAAACAATCTAGAACCCGCCGAAGAGGGATGCCCCTTTTCATTTTGCCCTAAATCCTTTAACAGCAAAGGAACCCCAGCAAAAGGTTTACCCAAAAAACCTTGCTCTTCTGCCTCAGCTAGAGCCTGGTCATACTGGGTGTAGACCACCGCATTAAACTGCGGATTTAGCACCTCTATCTTCTCGATAGCCTCTTGAACCAGTTCCTTGGCCGAAACCTGTCCGCCATTGACAGCCTGAGCCTGAGCTGTCGCATCCATCCATTCCATATCTACACCTTTCTCTTTTGTAAATAGCAGAGCTGCTAGCTAGCCTGAGGGCAAAACTTGATTCGACTATATGCCATACTTCCCCTGAAACTCCTTAATTCCTCGTCCCAGGTCCATAAAGTCAGCCATATTGTCCGATGAAGGATAATAGTTTGAAAGCCTAGCACCATTTCTCTCTAGGACGACCTCAATTCGCTTCTGCATATCCTCGACTGTCAATTCACGACCAACCAGGTCTGAGAGATTGGCCATTGAGGCAGGATTGACCTGGGGATAGCGGTCTGGTATCGGTTGGCCACCACTACTCGCCTGGTAAAAATCAGCCACCAGCTGGCCTCGTTCTGCTTGATTGCCATGAACACTGATATAGGCTGAAATAGCAATGGCCTGCTTATAGACCCGCTGGGCCAAACCAGCAAACTTCCGCCCCTGGATAGACAAATCATGGGTGCCCGGGCAGTAGGAAGTCGCTATTTCGCCACTCTCCACTTGAACTGGAAAATCCGCCAAAGACTGGCTAATCAAGTCCACCATGACCTGATAGCTTTTGTGGAGGTTAACCTGATGCCCTTGAGCATTCGGCAAAATCAAGGTCAGATTGAGTACGCCTTGGTCAGCCACCACTGCCAAACCACCCAGACTACGGATAATAGGGCTGTAGCCAGCCTGTTTAATATGAGCCAGACCGGCCGCCAAGTCCGGCACCTGACTGTCCATCATGCCCAATATGACCGTCGTATCCATGGGCCAGTAGTGCAGAATGCCTTGCTGGGGCTGTTGATTGACCTCGCGCAAAAAGACTTCTGTCCAGACCAAGGGGCCCTGCTTACTCCCTGCCAGACCCGAACGATCCTGGTATTTTTTTAGCTCAAGACCAGTCAACCACTTGTCCATCCGTCATCCTTTTCATTTCTACTAATGCTCTTATTTTACCATAAGACTATTGGAACTATTTGAAAAAAATACTGATATAGAAAAAGAGGTTTGATATAACATCCAACATCACATTATTTGAACAGTAAAAACACTTTAACACAGTGGTTGATTGGCTTTCACAGTTTGATTTTCATTGGGTATGATACAGAAAAAGGACTGGCAGTGCCAATCCAATCTCTCTTATAAATCTTCAAAAGCGTCCTTGACCTTGTCGAAAAAACCTTTTTTCTGCGGATGCACATTGATATTACCTGCTACCGCAAAGTCTTTTAAAGCTGCTTTCTGGCGGTCATTGAGCCCTGTTGGTGTCACTACATTGACAGTGACATACTGGTCACCCATGGCACCCCCGCGGATACTTGGCGCACCCTTGCCTTTAAGACGGAAGGTCTTGCCTGTCTGGGTCCCTTCCGGAATAACCATATCCACATCACCATGAACCGTTGGCACATGGACGGTGTCACCTAGTGCAGCTTGAACAAAGTTGAGGTCCAATTTGTAAAGGATAGTCGTACCTTCACGCTCAAATTTATCCGATGCCTCGACTTGAACGACTACATAGAGATCTCCATAAGGGCCTCCGTTAAATCCTGCTTCACCTTGACCAGCCAGACGGATACGCTGACCAGTTTCGACACCTGCAGGAACCTTGACCGTAACAGTGTGAGCCTGTTTCTCATGACCAGTTCCACGACAGGTCGTACACGGATCCTTAATCTGCTTGCCACGACCGTGACAGACATCACAGGTCATCTGACGGCGCATGGTTCCAAGTGGTGTCTGTGTATCAACATTGATAACACCAGAGCCATGACAGCGTCCACAAGTTACAGGACTGGTCCCAGGTTTGGCACCCGAACCAGTACAGGTACGACAAGTTGCCTCACGGTTGTAGGAAACTTCTTTTTCAGCACCGAAAATAGCCTCTTCAAATTTCAAATTGACACGGTACTGCAAATCATCTCCCTGACGAGGTGCATTGGGATTACGTTGAGCAGTTCCACCACCGAAGAAACTAGAGAAGATATCCTCGAAACCGCCGAAACCAGCACCGTCAAAGCCACCAAATCCGCCACCGCCGAAGCCACCATTGGCTCCAGCCGCACCAAATTGGTCATAAGAGGCACGTTTTTGAGGATCGCTCAAGGTCTCGTAGGCCTCTTGAACTTCCTTATATTTATCTTCCGCACCAGCATCCTTGTTAATGTCTGGGTGATATTTTTTTGAAAGCTTCCGATAAGCTTTTTTAATTTCGTCCTGAGAAGCATCCTTAGAGACGCCGAGACGATCGTAGTATTCTGTATTGTTCATATAAGATACCTTATCTTTTATTTTTGATAGTTGCCTTAGGCTGCGGGGACGCTGTGAGCTTTTCCTCGCTTATGGCTAGAGGTTTCTTATTGTCAACTTTGTTGCCAATAAAACCTCTTCCCTAAGTCTCAAAAATCTCTCTAGCTAAGTTTCAAGCCTAAGGTATTGAAACTTCCCGAAATACCACAGCGGCGGTAACTATCGTTTTAGCGACCCCTGGTCGCTCTTGCTGACGCACATTACCCAAAAACAGAGGCTGGGTTGCAACCTCTGTGATTGGAATTTTGACTTAATAATGATTTCTATTCTCGGGGAGATTAGAACTGAGTGCGAGCTAAGAACCTTAACCTACTTCCTACTATTTTTCAAGAAGTCAGGATAAAAAGGTCTCCCAGTCCAACCGCTCGTTGCTCATTTCTGGCTCCCAGGCTAAAATAGTCCACAGGACTATTTTACTTTTCAGTAAACTCGCCATCTACAACATCATCGCCTGCGTTGTTAACTGTTTGGGCACCTTCTTGGCCTGCGGCTGCTTGTTGTGCTGCTGCGGCTTGCTCATAGAGTTTCACTGCAAGGGCTTGGGCTTTTTCGTTGAGGTTTTCAAGTTTAGCCTTCATGTCGTCCAAGTTGTTCGCTTCTTGGGCTGCTTTCAACTCATCAAGGGCTGCTTGGGCTTGGTCACGTTCTGTGTCGAAGCCTTTGCCTTCCGTTTCTTTCAGCGTTTTCTCAGTCGCAAAAATTGCTTGGTCAACATCGTTACGAAGGTCCACTTCTTCCTTACGTTTCTTATCTGCTTCAGCGTTTGCTTCTGCATCTTTCATCATGCGGTCGATTTCCTCATCTGTCAAACCTGAGTTCGATTGGATAACGATGGTTTGTTCTTTTTGCGTACCAAGGTCTTTGGCTTTTACAGAAACGATACCGTTCTTGTCGATGTCGAATGTTACTTCGATTTGTGGAATACCACGAGGTGCTGCAGGGATGTCTGTCAATTGGAAGCGACCAAGAGTCTTGTTGTCTGCTGCCATTGGACGCTCACCTTGAAGCACGTGGATGTCAACAGCTGGCTGGTTGTCCGCCGCAGTTGAGAAGACTTGTGATTTAGAAGTTGGGATAGTTGTGTTACGGTCGATGAGTTTTGTAAATACGCCACCCATTGTTTCGATACCAAGTGACAATGGTGTTACGTCAAGAAGGACAACATCTTTGACATCACCAGTGATGACACCACCTTGGATAGCCGCACCCATGGCAACAACTTCATCAGGGTTAACTGATTTGTTTGGCTCTTTACCAGTTTCAGCTTTTACAGCTTCTACAACGGCTGGAATACGAGTTGAACCACCAACAAGGATAACTTCGTCGATTTCTGACAAGCTGAGACCTGCATCAGAAAGAGCTTGACGAACAGGAACTTTTGTACGTTCTACAAGGTCGTATGTCAATTCATCAAACTTAGCACGAGTAAGAGTCATTTCCAAGTGAAGAGGTCCCGCTGCACCTGCTGTGATGAACGGCAAGCTAATTTGAGTTGAAGTCACACCCGAAAGGTCTTTCTTCGCTTTTTCAGCAGCATCTTTCAAACGTTGAAGAGCCATCTTGTCAGCTGACAAGTCGATACCATTTTCTTTTTTGAACTCTGCTACCATGTGGTCGATAATCTTTTGGTCAAAGTCGTCACCACCGAGCTTGTTGTCACCGGCTGTAGCAAGTACGTCAAAGACACCGTCACCAAGTTCAAGGATAGATACGTCGAAAGTACCACCACCAAGGTCGAATACCAAGATTTTCTCGTCTTTGTCAGTCTTGTCCAAACCGTAAGCAAGGGCTGCTGCAGTTGGTTCGTTGACGATACGTTCTACTTCAAGACCTGCGATTTTACCAGCGTCTTTTGTTGCTTGACGTTGAGCATCGTTGAAGTAAGCAGGAACAGTGATAACGGCTTTGGTTACTTTTTCACCAAGGTATTCTTCAGCGTAGCCTTTCAAGTATTGAAGGATCATTGCTGAGATTTCTTGTGGTGTGTATTCTTTGCCGTTTGCTGAAACTTTTTCAGAAGTTCCCATTTTTGATTTGATAGAGATGATGGTATCTGGGTTAGTCACTGCTTGGCGTTTTGCCGCGTCACCAACGATGATTTCACCATTTTTGAAAGATACAACAGACGGAGTTGTACGGTTCCCTTCTGGGTTTGCGATAATTTTTGATTCAGTTCCTTCAAGAACTGCAACTGCTGAGTTAGTTGTACCTAAGTCAATACCGATAATTTTAGACATATGATTTACCTCTTTTTTTATTTCTTTTAGTGATACTCTCCTTAAGTGGCGACGCCGTCAGAGCCCGCTTTTGCGGTCTCTTTGACTAAAGTTTGAGCCAATTGTCTCAAACTTTGCGTATCTACCGCCACGGCGGAGAGTATCAAATGGGCTCACGATGTTCGCCAGCCTACAAGCCTAAGGCCTGTCTTTGTTTACAATTTCATAGTTTAACGACATTTCGGTCAGGTTGTTCGACGCATGAAGATATAGTCATCTTCAATGTTGTTTGATTCTTGAAAGCCTAATTTCTTCCAGAAATTTCTAGCTTCCAAATGTTCTTTATGAACTGGTAGAGAAATTTGAGCTAGGCTGTGCTCTATGCTCAGATAGTCTATGCAGACTTCAGCTGCTTTTCTGCCAAATCCTTTTCCTTGATGATACTTATCAATTAAGAAATTGATGATTTCACCATTGCTGTCTTTGCAGTAAAGCGAAACGTAGCCTATCAATTCACCTTCATTATAAATAGCTTTCGGATGTGAGAATGGTCGAAGGCTCCAAGCTTCTGCCAATGAAAACTCAACTGAATCGACATAATCTTCGTTAGATAAGCCAGAATCTAGATGTAAGCAATCGTGAAAATTTTCATCGCTGATTTCGCGTAGCTCTATCATTTATTCTGACACCACTACCATAGCCGGTCTCAACAGACGTTCATGCAACTTGTAGCCTTTTTGGAAGACTTGAGCGATGTGTTCTGCTGGGCAGTCGTCTGTGGCTGGAACAGTTTGAATAGCCATGTGAAGATTTGGGTCAAAGACATCTGTTGCGACTTCTTCCACCCCTTCTTCTTTGAGGGCTTGAATCAAGCTTTCCTGTACCATTTCCAAACCTTTTTTGACATCTTCTGTCAGACCTTCGACTTGAAGGGCACGTTCCAAGTTATCCAAGCTCGGCAAGATTTTCTTGGCCAAGTCTTGCGAACGGTAACGTTGAATGGTTTGGCGTTCCTCGTTGGCACGACGTTGGATATTTTGCATTTCAGCATGGGCACGGAGGTACTTGTTTTCAAATTCCTCTGCACGCTCGTTTGCCAAATCCAATTCTGACTTTTCAGGCGTTTCCACAACTTCTTCTGTTGTTTCAACCTCTTCTACGATTTCTTCGTTTTTGATTTCTTCTGACAAAGCATTCTCCTTCTAATTTACCTCATAATGATTACTACTTAGATATCGGTAGTAATCTGTTAATTTCATAAATAGGACGCGGCTGATGATGTTAATCAAACTCATCTGCCTACGGTAGTCCATGTCAACTGGACCGAGCAAACTCATCTGAGCCATGCCCCGATAGGGGATAGGAAAGCGATGATGAATGACCGTCACATCTGCAAGGGCCGGATCGCTGTGTTCCGCCACGGAAATACTAGTCTGCTGGTTTGGCGCCAAGCCTTGCCGCAACTCTGGGGCTAATAACTGTGGGCTATCCAAGAGTTGATAGGTGGCCAGATTGCCGTAAGTCAGAGAGGCGACTTTTCCACTGATGAAGACTGATTCTTGGAAAAGATTGGAAAAGATATAATCCATCAAATCCAAGACATTGTCCGTCGTGGTGAAGTAACGTTGCACTACCTGGGGAATCTCCGTCCGCAGCTTGTAATGGATTGCCAAGACCGTCTGCCCAACGAAGCGCTCATCAACTAATCGTTTGAACACCTCCAAGTCCCTGGTCAAAAAGTTCTTGGGAATGGCAAACTGGACAGTGACAGGTTTGGACTGGTCCAGAGTCAAGACTGCCAGAGCATCGTGGCTACTGAGTTGCACGATGTCAAAGGAAGTCAGCTGCTGACTGGTCGGCTCCACATCTAAAATGACCGAGGTGTAGCCTGTCAAATCCGCTAGGACCTGACTTGCCCGCTCCAAGATGTCCTCCAGCTTGAAGGCTTCAAAGTCGAAGGCCTTGACCACTTGATAAACATCTTCTTCATCGATATGTTCCAGATTAAGCGAGTGGTTGACAAAGTATTGAAAACCAGCCCGACTGGGCATCCGACCACTTGAAGTGTGAGCCTTTTCTAGCAAGCCCAGTTGCTCTAGCTTGGCCATGTCATTGCGAATGGTAGCAGAGCTAGAAGCAATCATTTCCTGTAAGGCCTTAGAACCAACTGGCTCATGATGGCGCGTAAACAATTCAACAATCAGATTCAAAATATCATTTTGACGTTGGGTAATCATCTTCGCTCCTTTCATGAACACTGTTTTAGTTACGCTCAATGAAAATCGACAGTAGCCTAGGAAGCGAGGCCGAATGTAGAACTGTGGTTCACAAAGGCAAGCTGACAACGGTTAGTGTTGATTTTCGAAGAGCGTTAGCACTCTATGATGTCGAGTGCTAACCTATATACTCCCATTATACGCCGAAAAAATGGATTGTCAAGAGAAAAAACCAAAAAATTAGCACTCTTTTGCTTAGAGTGCTAAAAATCAGTCTGAGGACCTAGTTACTCTTTTACCATACGATAAAAACGGATGCCTAGTAATAATAAAAGCGGAATATAAATGATAGAAATACCTAAGACAAAACCTGGACGCGAACGCAAACTTGTTCCCAGTAGAATGCCGTACAGTCCCAAAGATGGCAAATAGCGTCTTTGGAAGATTGTTTTCACAAACTCCACTTTATTTTCTCTATCACCATATAATTCAAGCTCTCCCATCTTCGCAGGTTTCCTAAAAATATTGAAATTTTGGCAGGATACGACAAACTCCCATCCATATTCCTCGTACATATGCAGATAGTTTTCTCTATCTTTATTTTTTGCTTTCTTGAAATCAACCTGATACACAACCCCTTCTGGCAGGCATTTTTCAAAATGATAAAACAAGAGCCAGCTAATCTTAACTAGTTTCCACCCTTGCTGATGCATCTCACTGAGATAGTCTGCTTGCTGACTGAAATCTGTGATAAAAAATACCTTGAACTCTGTCCTAGTCTCCATCATTTTCTCCCTTGCTATTTCGATAGAGCCGTTCAATCCGAGCCAATTCTATGTCTAGGATTTCTCGACCTGTTTCTGTTATCCGATAAAACTTCCGCTTATCTTCTTCCCTGACAAACCGAATCAAGCCGTCCTTTTCCATTTTCGACAGGGTGCCGTACATGGTTCCAGGGCTAATCACGACTTGCCCTGCCGTGACTTCCTTAGTCTTCTGTGTAATATCGTAACCATGTCGTTCTTTCTGTAAATGAAAGAGAATATAGAAGGCTGTTTCTGTCATGGGAACATAGACACGTTTTAACTGGTTCTGTTGCAAAGTTTTAAATAAAGAATAAAATCCCTTACGGTATCTATGATTTAAGCTGGGATTCCCAATAATACCTTGATTTCAGTACAGACCGAAAACCCGAAGAGAGTGCCTTCTTTTCGGGTTTTCTTA
>NZ_JBIMJS010000037.1:0-1232 GCF_043674225.1 Streptococcus sp. A11 | reverse complement strand
CGAAAGTTCTATAATGAAGTTAGCCACCTTACCTTAGCCAAGAATTAGATGTTTCACTATATGTGAGTAAGTTGATGATTTCACTTGATAACAGGCTTGAAGTTGTTAGGCTAGTTGCCCAAGGCTAATTATAGCCTTGGTTTAGCTGAAAAAACAGCTTCAAGGGTACCTGGTGTCAAATGAAATCTGATGTAAGGTATAAGAAAACACCTCTGTGCTATACTTGTTGTTCACCACAAACACAAGGAAAGGCACAGAGATGCAAAAGTATTATACACCAAAAGGGAAACATTTGACAATAGATAACCGTCGCTTGATTGAGCGGTGGAAACTTGAAAATAAGTCCAATCGTGAAATTGCAGGCTTGCTTGGAAAGGCTCCTCAAACAATTCATAATGAAATCAAGCGTGGGACAACCTTACAACAAGTGCGAAAAGGGGTCTACAAGAAAGTTTATTCTGCTGATTATGCACAAACTGTTTACCAATCCAATCGAAAACGGTCGGTGAAAAAGTTAATTCTAACAAAAGAAATCAGAGAGAAGGTCTTACACTATCATAAGCAAAAGTTTTCTCCTGAAATGATGGTTAAGAAGAAGCAAGTGAAAGTAGGGATTTCAACCATTTACTACTGGTTTCATAATGGTCATTTAGGTTTGACAAAAGCGGATATGCTTTATCCTAGAAAATGGAAAGGTGTCAAGAAGCAAGCCAGTCCGAACTTTAAGCCAGCTGGTAAATCAATCGAAGAGCGACCAGAGGTCATCAATCTTCGATTGGAAAACGGTCATTATGAAATTGATACAGTTCTACTAACCAGAGCGAAAAATCAGTGTCTTTTAGTCTTAACCGACCGACGAAGTAGACACCAAATCATACGATTAATTCCTAGTAAAACTGCTGAAGCTGTCAATCAGGCACTTAGGTTACTATTAGCTGAGTATCATATTTTATCAATAACTGCAGATAATGGTTCGGAATTTAGTCGATTGGCTGAAGTGTTTCCTGAGGAACATATCTACTATGCACATCCCTACTCTTCATGGGAAAGAGGTTCAAATGAAAACCATAATCGATTAATTCGGAGATGGTTACCTAAAGGAACCAAGAAAACGACTCCGAAAGAAGTCGCTTTTATAGAAAATTGGATTAACAACTACCCTAAAAAATGCTTGGACTACAAGTCGCCGAGTGAATTTCTTTTGGATGGCTAAGTTCAACTTGAAATTTGGG
>NZ_JBIMJS010000036.1:0-1347 GCF_043674225.1 Streptococcus sp. A11 | reverse complement strand
AGAACAGACAGCTGAACCAGTTGAAACAGCTGTTTTTTGGCTAGGTTGGGGTGGCTAACTTCATTATAGAACTTTCGAAACCCGCGTTGTAAAATGAAGTGCAACAAAAAAGACATGTTCGTCTGATATACTAGAATTCCCCAACTCAGTATAGCAAGCAGATGAACATGTCCAACACTCATTCTACCAGAAACTCATCCTATTCTCATCTCTCAGCCACAGAACGTGGTGAAATTGCAGCTTATCTTAAAATGGGAAAGAAACCAATTGAAATCGCTCGGCTTCTGGGTCGTCACCGGTCTACAATCTGTCGAGAAATCAAACGTGGTTCAGTAGATCAGGTACAGGATAAAAATGGGAAACGAACTTATTTCAGCGCCTATTTCGCTGATAGTGGACAACGTGTATATGAGACCAATCGCCGAAAGTGTTCTTATCTCAAGTTGAATGATTGCTCCGCTAGGTTCATTGAACAATTAGGAGATGCCTTGAAGGCTAACGTTCGTCTCCATAGCGTAGATAGTTTTGTTCAGACTTATAAAGCAAGCCATTCTGAAGAAGTCGTACCCTCTACCAAAACGATTTATCGTTATATCAAAGAGGGGCTGTTAGCTATTAAACCAATCGATCTGCCTAAGATGGTTAGTATCAGAAAACGTTCTAAGAAAGTCACGAAGATGAATCGGAAGACTTTAGGTAAGTCTATCGAAGAGCGTCCAGAGTGTATCAATGACCGTTCTGAATTTGGGCATTGGGAGATTGATTTAGTTCTTGGCAAGAAAACCAAAGGTGAAGCAGTTATTTTGACATTGGTAGAGCGCCAGACACGCTATGCACTGGGCGTTAAGCTAGAAGACAAACAGTCCCACACCATTAATAGTGCTGTAAGGCATCTCACCAGTCTGTATCCTATTGCATCCATCACAGCAGATAATGGTGCGGAGTTTAGTTTACTCTCAGACCTGGAAGCCGTTGATGTTTACTTTGCACATCCTTATTCTTCACATGAGAGAGGAACAAACGAGAACTTCAATGGTCTCCTCAGAGAATATATCCCTAAAGGAGTCTCACTTAATTCACTAACCTCTGAAGAACTGGACAAGTATATCACTGCCATCAATGAGCGCCCCAGACGACTTCTTCAATATCAATCCTCGAAATTTCTGTTTGGGCTAGCCCAGACAGCTTAACCTCTGGATCTCTAGTTACCAATGAACTTGTTGCACTTGACTTGACAAATTGGGATAGATAATTTTTTCAAAAAAATTTTAAAAATGTACCTTTGTCAATGATGTGAGACCAAAAAGGTGATTTTGAAGTTATCCATTTGTTAAGCTTTACTAGGAG
>NZ_JBIMJS010000035.1:0-2695 GCF_043674225.1 Streptococcus sp. A11 | reverse complement strand
AGGTGGTACTCTTATCATATCAGGGAATCTTCTTTTTGACTTCTAGAAGTCTCACATCTATTGTAACGCTACAAAAAATACGTTTTCATTTAAGTAAAATTATTGACATTAGTATCACTTATTGGTAAAATGGATTGATTATTTAGCGGACTATTGCTGATTGGTACATTTTTAGGGCGCTAAATAATAAAGCAACATCAGGAGGATTTCTTTGAATGAAAATGCAAAGAAAAGATGACTTTACCGAAGTATCTCGAAAAAGTCGTGTAAAAATGCATAAATCCGGTAAGCACTGGGTGAGAACAGTCATGTCGCAAATCGGTTTGATACGTATTGGAGGCAAGTCTTCGGCAAGTCCAGCCGAGGTCAATCTTGCCACTGTAAAACGTTCAATGACCGCAAGCCAATTGTTGCGCGGTTTAGCAGCAGCGGGAGCTGTTGTGGGGGGGAATGTCGCGGTTGAAACCGTTATGGCTTCTGAAGTTGTCGCGACATCAGAGACAAGTACATCAACCTTGGCAGAAGCAGATACTGTCGTGTTGACGACAGTTGTCGATTCAGACTCAATTTCAGTAAGCTCCTCGGAATCAATATCGATTTCCGAATCAGCGAGTCAATCTGAGTCAACCTCAGCATCGGAATCTACTTCGATTTCTGAGTCCGAATCGCTCAGTTCATCAGAGTTCGTATCGAACTCAGAAAGTCAGTCGGCTTCAGAGTCGCTCTCTGTTTCAGAATCAACTTCTGTTTCACATTCGGAATCTGAATCAGCATCGACTACGACATCGAGTTCGACAAAGTCTGAAACCAGCACAAGCGAATCAGCAGCAAGTGAAACAGGTTCCGAAACCAGCACAAGCGAATCAGCAGCAAGTGATACAGGTTCCGAAACCAGTGCGAGCGAAACGGGCGCTACAACTGTAGAAGAAAAGCAAACTTTAGAGCAAGTTATTTCGGAAGCAGAGGTTTTAGTACAAATAGCAAGTAACCAATCTGCACCTAGTCAAGCTTTGCTGACTGCGATTGAGACCAGTCGTGACCAGATTTTGTTGGCTCACACCATCTTAGGAGATGCGGATGCAACTGTGGCTGACCTTGCTACCATTATCAGCAGTTTGCAAGCAAGCAATCAAGCAATAGGTCTTTTGTTGTTGGAAAATGATGAAGACGGAGTGATTACTTTTGCCCTTAATACTTCAACGACAGCAACCGTGACCAAAGTTGGTGAAGGAGATGGTATTTTGGTTGATACCTTGTCAACTGCTTCACCATCAATGGATGATGCTAACGGTGCTGCAATTTCGGATCCAACAAATAACACAATCTTTACACCGTCTTCAGAAGCGGAACGCTTTACCTTTAACTATTCAAAATTCAACTGGTTTGGTGATCAATTAACGGATCAAACAATCAAAGATAACTACTATTTCCGTTATTCTTTAGACTACGATACAACAACCACAACAACTTATATTGAGTTAGTTAATAAGACAACAAATACTGTGGTTGAAAGCCACACTTTGGATAAGGGTGAGACTGCAACATTCACTTACTTCCAAAGTTATGAAGGTGCTAACAACTTGCCGTTAACAATTACTTACGGTGATAGTACTTCATCAAGTACAACTTCTGGTGAGCTTCAATTACAATACAACGGTGGTACACTAACAAATACCTTGGTACCAACTTACCAAGAATATACAACTTACTATAAGACAACTGATGGAAAAACAATTGCCACTTACACCATCAAAGGTATTGGTGGACAAATGGCAACACCATCAGCTAAGCGTGACTTTGTCGGTTACGACTACTCAAGTACAACAGGAAGCAGTACTGCAACAAGGCTTTATACACCTGGAACTTTTTATAATAACGGGTCTATAGCAGGTAACTATATAAAACGTTTAGCAGAAGTTGTTAGCGAAAATGGAGACGTAATTAAATCTGTCTGGATCAAAGATCCAACTTATACGGGGACAGTTGATTATAACTCGGCAGATACGACAGGCTTTATCAAAGTGATGGAGACTGAAGTTTTGGCACCTGGAGCAGATAATACTAGTTTGATTGTTCCAACTAGTTTCCTCATCGATGAGACAGAAGCTGCTCAAATAAAAGCTAATGCAGAAGCGGGTCTTACAGGCAATGATGCTTTTGTTGTTGTTTATGAGGACGATGCAATTTTAATTAGAATTGCATTTAGTGGGTCAGCTGAAACCAATTTTGCAAATGCAATACTTCCTCAATCAATTTTGAAATCGGCACATCCTGAATATAATCCAACTATACCAGCTCGTAACTCGAAGGGGACAACAATTGTTCTTGGTAATGGTTTTAATACAGCAACCTTTAATGCAACCACCCATTGGTACACTATAGATACGTCAGAATCTGAATCACTATCAAATTCAAACTCACATTCATTGTCTGAATCTGAGTCAACTTCTAACTCAGAATCAACATCAAAATCAGAATCTATCTCAAACTCTGAGTCACTGTCTAATTCTGAATCAACTTCAAATTCAGAATCACTTTCAAATTCGATTTCCGAATCTGTTAGAGAATCAGTATCCGAGTCTATTTCAGAATCAGTAAAAGAGTCAGTTTCTGAATCAATTTCAGAATCAGTAAAAGAGTCAGTTTCTGAATCAATTTCAGAATCAGTAAAAGAGTCAGTTTCTGAATCAATTTC
>NZ_JBIMJS010000034.1:0-3011 GCF_043674225.1 Streptococcus sp. A11 | reverse complement strand
CTACCCTAAAAAATGCTTGGACTACAAGTCGCCGAGTGAATTTCTTTTGGATGGCTAAGTTCAACTTGAAATTTGGGATTATATTTATTAATGTGAGAAAAATTTATACACTATACTATTTGTAAAATTAGTTTATTTTAGGTGTTCAGTTGTCCCATAGAAGATTAAAAAATATTCCTACACGACTGCTATAAGAATACATCTTAGTAGTTATTCTACCTTATAGTAGACCCAGTCTTTACTTCCAAAACTATCTTTTGCGTTAACTATAAATCTATCTCGACTACTATCTGTATCCTGTTCAAACTCTAGCTTTATTCCTGCTGGAATAAAATACCAAAAGGCTCCAGAATTAGCATTTTGCCAACTTGTAGAGCTATCACCAAGCACTGCCATAATATAATTATCCTCTTCTAATCTCAAATCACGAAAAGCGAGTCCATCTTCTGAAGATGATCCTCTATAACGCCCCTTTTCATCAAGAGTGAAAGAATAATAAGAATTTTTCCAAGTTCCAGCCAAGCTAGAAAAATCACCTCTTAACAAGTCTGTCAGATTGACTGCTGATTCATCAGCTTGTTCATTAGATCTAATGTTTGAATTAACGTCCGAAGATGAATATAAAACTATTTCCCCATCAAATGTCTTTACAACAACTCTATCTTTTTGAGAGTCCGTTCCTGAGTAATCAATTCCTTTCGGAACAAAGATATAAGTATAATGAAAACCTAAATTAGTGAGAGCTGTTAGAGAAATTTTTCCTCCACTGGCTTCACCAACTGCATATCCTTCATATACTTGCTTGCTTATATTTAGAAAACCAAATCTATCCCCAATAATCTTATTATTACTTGAGCCGCTAGACATATTGTCCGTACTAACCCCATTAATATAAGCTATGCCGTCGTCATATATCGTTACTTCAGACTCTCCATCTTCTGAGACCCAAACTCCACTTACGGACGAAAAATCCTGATTAGATAATTCTGTCAAATCTATTTGGTATAGATCTTCTACATTGAAGGGAGCCCAATTTTTATCAGAAGAGACTGCTGGACCTGCTTTTGCCCTTTTGACCTTCCCAAATGAAATATCAAACTTCTCTAGTACGTTAATTGTTTCCACACCATCATCAAACCCTATGTACATTTCTAATTTCCCATCATCATCTAAATCATCAATTAGATAGGAAGGGGACCGAGTTGGCTGCTCGAAATATGCAGCACTTACTTTCTGACTATCTTTCTGTAGAATGGCTTCCTGATGGTTAGATACTACTGTCTCATAAAGTCCGCGATAGCGACTCTCCTGACTCTGATAATACATTTTCAAGGCTGGTTTGTAGCTAATAAACAAAAGAAATCCTATTAGCAAAATAACAGAAATTTGCTTCCAGACTGGAATGCTTCGAAAACGAAACCAGTAGGACTTCTTCCTTATCTCACCATTCTTAAAAGCAATTTTTACTTCAACATCAGTCGGTTTACGTCTATTAATTGCTTCAAAATAGCTTATCCATTCTTTTTCTGTCATTTAATTACCTCCAACAATATCCGAAAAACCTGATATTAAATCTGACTTATCCGTCACTCTAACTTTATAGATATTATCCTGACTTGTAGGAGAATAAAGTACAACAGGTGTTCCGTCATTTTTTATTGTGAACAAGTAATTATGATCCAAGTTACCACCAGCTACAACTTTAGAATAATGATAGATTCCTACAATATGATATTCCGCTTGACCTGTTCCATCTGTAGAAAAATCTACAGAATAGTTCGGACCAGCACCTGATTCATCGACCACAGCTAGAGAACGCTCTCTAACTGTATCAGTCACATCTTGATAGCCACTTTGGTTCATTGAAGTCCCCCAGCTCACCATCAAGTCTGCAAGTTCTTGACTTTGTTCTTGAGTCCAAATAGTCGTTCCATTGGTTTTCTGAGTATAATAAGAGATTGAATATTGTGTATTCTCTACATTTTTAAAATCAGCTTCTCGATAATATACGTCCGACACAATTCCTTCTGAAACGATACGATCGGTGGTAGTCATTGTCGGAACCCCTCCAGATATCGTCTCAACAGGTAGATTGTATTCCACTCCTTTAGGAATTATCTTTAGAGCAGGTGCGCCTGCTAAATTAATCGATAAAGTCAGTATTCCATTTTCTTCACGAACTTGATGATGTTTAAAATAATCACTCCAGTTAAATTCTTTGGGACTTTCAGAAATTTCTGTGTACCACAAACCTGCTATACTCGCATAATCTCCTGCTTGGATAGCCGATAAATCAATCCCATCTTCCTCTTTTTGCGAGCTCGACGATTGCGACTGACTTACTTTTGTCTGGTTCGTTGAGGAACTGGCCTCTGTTGATATAGTAGAAATTTCTTGATTCGATGTATTTGTAAAAAACATATACGCAATGCCTGCGATAGCTACAATCCCAACCAAACCATAGACCCATTTTGGAAATGATTTTTTAGATGATTGCACAATCCCACTTTTTACTGCTTCCTGCAATTCCGCAGGGGTAGGTTTTCGACCATTCGTTGCTTCAAAATATGCAATCCATTCTGTCTCAGTCATCTTTATCTCCTACTACTCTTTTTCAAATGTGAAATTACCCACTTTTAAATTACCAGAGTCATCTTTTTCATAAGTACCAACTATCTCACTTCCAATTCCTGGGATTTCTTCTGGTAAATCTATGCTAATAGTTTTATCAAAAATATTAATTGTTCCTGAAAAGCTTTGTGTCTGCCCTAGAACTTCTACTTCTCCATTTACCATCGTAAATATAACATTTAACTCTATATCAGCAACTCCATCATAACCCATTCGATATTTTCCATCTACAGAATTCTGTGCATAAAAAATTACTGCGAATATAAAGCCAACTAAACTTACAAGTTTTACGATTAGTCCAAATGGTTCTGTTGCAAAGTTTTAAATAAAGAATAAAATCCCTTACGGTATCTATGATTTAAGCTGGGATTCCCAATAAT
>NZ_JBIMJS010000033.1:0-3921 GCF_043674225.1 Streptococcus sp. A11 | reverse complement strand
AAAAGCCTGATCAACAAATGCTTCAAATGATAGCTTGATTATTCTATCAGCTAAAGAGTCAATTGTCAATAAGGAAATTGGGTTTTAAGCTAAAGAGTCAATTGTCAATAAGGAAATTGGGTTTTAAGCAAAAAAGAAGACCAAGGGTCTTCTCGTGAATGTAGCTGTTCATCAGCCCACTACAATTGACAGAGACAAAAAAGACGCCTGAAGGCGTCCTCGTTAGCAATTATGCATTGCCACCGTTTTTCTTGATAATTTCGTCTTGTACAGATTTTGGTACATCTTCGTAGTGGTCAAATACCATCATGAAGGTACCGCGACCTTGTGTTGCTGAACGAAGTACTGTTGCGTAACCGAACATTTCAGCAAGTGGTACGTAAGCACGAACGATTTGTGTGTTACCACGAGCTTCCATACCGTCAACGCGACCACGACGTGCAGTAACGTGACCCATAACGTCACCGAGGTTATCTTCTGGTGCAGTGATGGTTACGAGCATCATTGGCTCAAGGATAGTTGGTTGAGCTGATTTCGCTGCTTCTTTAAGGGCAAGAGATGCTGCCACTTTGAAGGCTGTTTCAGATGAGTCGACATCGTGGTATGAACCATCGTAAAGCTTCGCTTTAACGTCAACGATTGGGTAACCAGCAAGAACACCGTTCGCCATAGATTCTACGAGACCTTTTTCAACCGCAGGGATGAATTCACGCGGAACCACACCACCGACGATAGCGTTCTCGAACTCGAAACCTTTACCTTCTTCGTTTGGTGTGAATTCGATCCAAACGTCACCGAATTGACCTTTACCACCAGACTGGCGTTTGAAGAAACCACGAGCTTGTGTAGAAGCGCGGAATGTTTCACGGTATGATACTTGAGGAGCACCTACGTTTGCTTCAACCTTGAATTCACGACGCATACGGTCAACAAGGACATCCAAGTGCAACTCACCCATACCAGAGATAACTGTTTCACCGGTTTCAACGTTTGTTTCAACGCGGAAGGTTGGGTCTTCTTCAGCCAATTTAGAAAGTGCGATACCCATCTTGTCTTGGTCAGCTTTAGACTTAGGCTCAACCATCAATTGGATAACTGGTTCTGGAACGTGGATAGACTCAAGGATGATTTTTGCCTTTTCATCTGTCAATGAGTCACCTGTTGTAGTATCTTTCAAACCAACTGCAGCGGCAATATCACCTGAGTAAACTACGTCGATTTCTTGACGGCTGTTTGCGTGCATTTGAAGGATACGTCCGATACGCTCACGTTTACCTTTAGAAGTGTTCAATACGTAAGAACCTGAGTTCAAGACACCTGAGTACACACGGAAGAATGTCAAACGACCTACGAATGGGTCAGTCATAATCTTGAAAGCAAGGGCCGCAAATGGCTCTTCATCAGAAGCATGGCGCTCTTCTTCAGCATCAGTATCTGGGTTTACACCCTTGATTGCAGGGATGTCAAGCGGGCTTGGAAGGTAGTCAATAACCGCGTCAAGCATCAATTGAACACCTTTGTTCTTGAAGGCAGAACCACACAATACTGGGAAGAATTCAACGTTGATAGTCGCTTTACGGATACCAGCTTTCAATTCTTCGTTCGTGATTTCTTCACCTTCGAGGTATTTCATCATGAGTTCTTCATCAGTTTCAGCTACTGCTTCAACCAATTTTTCACGGTATTCTTGTGCCATTTCAAGCATGTCAGCTGGAATATCTTCTTCAAGAATATCTGTACCAAGGTCGTTAGTATAGATTTCAGCTTTCATCTTGATCAAGTCGATGATACCACGGAAGTCATCTTCTGAACCGATTGGCAATTGGATTGGGTGAGCATTTGCTTGAAGACGCTCATGAAGTGTACTTACTGAGTAAAGGAAATCAGCACCGATTTTATCCATTTTGTTAGCGAATACGATACGTGGAACACCGTATTCAGTTGCTTGGCGCCATACTGTTTCAGTTTGTGGTTCAACACCTGATTGTGAGTCAAGGACGGTTACCGCACCATCAAGAACGCGAAGTGAACGTTGTACTTCGATTGTGAAGTCTACGTGTCCTGGTGTGTCGATGATGTTTACACGGTGGTTGTTCCATTGAGCTGTTGTCGCAGCAGATGTGATTGTAATACCACGCTCTTGCTCTTGCTCCATCCAGTCCATTTGTGATGCACCTTCGTGAGTTTCACCGATTTTGTGGATTTTACCAGTGTAGTAAAGAATACGCTCAGTTGTCGTTGTTTTACCCGCGTCAACGTGCGCCATGATACCGATATTACGAGTTTTTTCTAATGAAAATTCGCGTGCCATGAGGTTTGTTCTCCTATAATTTTAGTTTTATACTTTATTATACCATATTTTAAGAAAAGCGAGTGGGCAAGTCCCACCCGCTTGATTTCTTACTAATGGTGTGAAGCGGATGAGGCAAGCCTCAATCCGATTTGTGATGATTGAACGAGAAGTTTGTACAATAATCTCAATTGATTTATGTAGAACTAACTTAACGTCCTCACATCCTAATTAGTTGAGTTCGGACTAAAAATTCTGGAAAAAAGATAAATCTTCCTTGGACCTTAAGATCCATCGTCTGATTTCCTATTTTTCCTTGAATTTTCTTAACGCCCTCACATCCTAATTGAACTCGGGCTACAACTCGCTGACAAAAAGATGAACCTCATTGATTGCACAGCAATCTGCTTCGCTTCCCTATTTTGTCTAGGAGTTGTTTGACGCCCTCGTATCTTAATCTTACCAGCGGAAGTGTGCGAATGCGCGGTTTGCTTCTGCCATTTTGTGGGTGTCTTCACGTTTCTTAACAGCTGCACCAGTGTTGTTTGCTGCATCCATGATTTCTTTCGCAAGGCGATCAATCATAGTGTGCTCACCACGGTTACGAGCGATTGTTACCAACCAACGAAGACCAAGTGTTGTACGACGCTCTGGACGAACTTCAACTGGGACTTGGTAGTTAGAACCACCGACACGACGTGCACGTACTTCAAGTACAGGCATGATGTTTTCCATTGCTGTTTCAAATACTTCAAGTGCATCGTTACCAGTTGCTTCTTTGATTTGATCAAAGGCACCATAAACGATTGATGCAGCAGTACCACGTTTACCGTCCAACATAACACGGTTGATCAAACGAGTTACCAATTTTGAGTTATACAATGGATCTGGCAATACTTCGCGCTTAGGCGCTTGATTTTTACGACTCATTTATATTTCCCCCTTCTTAGCCTTTTGGACGTTTAGTACCGTATTTAGAACGGCCTTGCTTACGATCGTTTACACCTGCAGTATCAAGCGCACCACGAACGATATGGTAACGTACCCCTGGAAGGTCTTTTACACGTCCACCACGAAGAAGAACCACACTGTGCTCTTGCAAGTTGTGACCGATACCTGGGATGTAAGCAGTAACTTCGATAAGGTTGCTCAAACGTACACGAGCAAATTTACGAAGGGCTGAGTTAGGTTTTTTAGGTGTCATTGTTCCGACACGAGTTGCAACACCGCGTTTTTGTGGTGATGAAACGTTTGTTTGAACTTTTTTACGGCTGTTGTAACCAACGTTCAAAGCTGGTGATTTAGATTTTTCTACTTTAGACTTACGTGGTTTACGTACCAACTGGTTAATTGTAGGCATCTACATTCTCCTGTATATATTTTTTATTTTTGGTGATAAGGCATTGGTGACAACCCCTATCTGTGTGTACTTTTGCAACAATTGTCAGCACGTCCCTGTACACTCTTGAGAGACCAAAAGTAAAAAGTACCGTCTAGTATAATACCATAGATGAGAAGCTGTGTCAAATAGATATGCTTTATTTTTTCTTGTCCAATGTAGCGTTACAATAGATGTGAGACTTCTAGAAGTCAAAAAGAAGATTCCCTGATATGATAAGAGTACCACCTAC
>NZ_JBIMJS010000032.1:0-4086 GCF_043674225.1 Streptococcus sp. A11 | reverse complement strand
TAGCTCCTAGTAAAGCTTAACAAATGGATAACTTCAAAATCACCTTTTTGGTCTCACATCATTGACAAAGGTACAAACATCCACAAAATACACAAGAAAAGAACAGTCAGACTGCTCTTCTCATGGATTATTCTACACTAAATAGATATGGATAGACTGGTTGGTTTCCTTGATGGATTTCAACCTCGACATCTTCAAATTTCTCTTCCAATTGGTCAGCAAGGGCTTGTGCTGTATCCTCGTCACCATCCTCACCAATATAAATAGTCACGATTTCACTATCTTCATCCAACATTTTATCAAAGGTAGCAACAAGCGTCTCCATCATATCTGGATTAGAAACCACAATCTTGCCATCAACCATACCCAAGTTATCATTTTCATGAATTTCCAGACCATCGATAGTTGTGTCACGGACTGCAGTTGTCACGCTACCACTTTTCACTTCTGCAAGTGATGCCGTCATCGCTTTAAAGTTACTTTCCAAATCACGACTTGGATCAAAGGCAAGCAAGCTAGTGAAGCCTTGTGGTAGAGTCTTGGTTTCTACCACCTTAACCGCCACTTCAGCAACTTCTGCTGCAGTCTGAGCCGCCATCAAGATGTTCTTGTTGTTTGGCAACAAGATGACATTGCGAGCATTGACCAATTCAATAGCATTGACAAAATCCTCTGTTGAAGGGTTCATGGTCTGACCACCTGAAATCACATAATCAACGCCTTGTGATTTGAAGATCTCTGTCAATCCTTCTCCAGCTGCAACAGCGATAATGCCGTATTCTTTTTGCTCAGCTGGTTTTTGGTAGGCTTCTTCTTTTTCAACTTGCGCTTCATGTTGTTCACGCATATTGTCTACTTTTACCTTGACTAAGCTACCATATTGGAGACCTGCTTGCATAACCAAGCCTGGATCTTCTGTATGGACGTGAACTTTTACAATTTCATCATCATTGACTACAAGGAGTGAATCTCCTAGGTCGTTGAGGTAGTTACGGAATTCTTCATAATCAAAGTCTTTCACATAGGTAGGACCTTGGCGAAGGGCAACCATGATTTCCGTACAGTAACCAAAGGTAATGTCCTCAGTCGCTACATGACCAGCAACTGACTTGTGGTGTTCTGCATTAATCATTTCTGTCATGACTGCTGGAGTTGCTTCAAAATCCTCAGAAGCAATGTATTCACCCGTCAAAGCTGACAAGAAACCTTCGTAGATATAAACAAGACCTTGACCACCAGAGTCAACAACCCCAACTTCTTTCAAGACTGGAAGCATATCAGGTGTTTTCTTGAGGGCACGGTTGGCACCTTCAAGAGTTGCACGCATGACTTCAATGGCATCATCTGTTTCTTCTGCTTTTTTTAGAGCAGCCGTCGCTGCACCACGAGAAACGGTTAAAATGGTCCCCTCAACTGGCTTCATAACGGCCTTATAAGCCACCTCTACACCATGTTGGAAGGCCTGTGCCAAATCCTTACCACCTAATTCAACCTTGCCTTTAACAGACTGGCCAAAACCACGGAACAATTGTGACGTAATCACACCAGAGTTTCCGCGAGCACCCATGAGTAAACCTTTTGATAAGATTTGAGCGACTTCACCAACTGTATTTGCTGGCTTATCCGCCACTTCTTTGGCTCCATTGGTAATGGTCATACCCATATTGGTACCAGTATCCCCATCTGGAACAGGGAAAACATTAAGTGAGTTGACGTATTCAGCTTGTTTATTCAGACGAGTTGATGCTGCCTGCACCATTTCTTGAAATAAACTAGTAGTAATTTTAGACACAATTATTCTCCTACGACTTTAATATTTTGGATGAAAACATTAACGGCATCCACAGAGATACCCAGTTGATTTTCCAAGTTGAACTTGACACGTTCTTGGATATTGCGAGATACTTCACTGATTTTTACACCGTAACTCATAACAGTGTAGACATCAACTGCAATACGACCATCTTCCAAGGTCTTTATGACAACGCCCTTGGCATAGTTTTCCTTTCTCAAAAGAGCCTGGAAATTGTCTTTGATGGCGGATTTGCTAGCCATGCCGACCACACCAAAAATCTCGGTCGTAGCTCCACCGACAACTGTGGCAATCACGTCGTCAGTCAATTCAATTTGGCCGTCTTTTGTATTGATTTTAACAGTCATATTACTTTACCTCAAATAGTTTTATCACTCCATTTTACCATACTTTCGCCATTCTGTAAAAAACAAGCTTGTGACAGCAGACGGAAGACTAGGTTTCTTTGGCAAAAAAAATAACCCAAAAGGGTCATTTCTTAAACGCGTTCTACTTTACCTGATTTAAGGGCACGAGCTGAAGCCCAAACTTTTTTAGGTTTACCGTCAATCAAAACAGTAACTTTTTGAAGGTTTGGTTTAACTGCGCGTTTAGTTTGGTTCATTGCGTGTGAACGGTTGTTACCTGATACAGTCTTACGACCAGTGAAATAACATACTTTAGCCATTGTATCTTCCTCCTCATTTGATCAAATATATCGGATGTGCTAGCACCACATACCATACTATTCTAACAGAAAAGAATGAAGTTGGCAAGGAATATTTTTTCTTTTTTCACTCTTCTTGCCCAACCTCCGTTAAACATTGAAAGTACACCATTATTACTTCTCCTCTAGTCCACATGCCATTTATTGACCCCCCCTTGGTTCATTCGAAATTACTAGGTTTCTATTCCCAAAATAACAACAAAAAAGAATTTTCAATCGAAAATCCTTTTTTGTTACGCTTTCTTTGCTCAAAATCAGAGATTTTTTCGCAGCATTATTAAGCTTTGTTCGCTGAACCAAATACGTCGATTCGCTCTTCAACAGATGCTTGGATAGCTTTTACGCCGTCAGCCAAGAATTTACGTGGGTCAAAGAGTTTTTTCTTGTCGTATTCTGCTTCGTTTGCTTCATAAGCTGCTGCAAATTTACGAGTTGCGTTTGCAAATGCGATTTGGCACTCAGTGTTAACGTTAACTTTCGCAACACCCAATTTGATTGCTTCTTGGATTTGTGCATCTGGAATACCAGAACCACCGTGCAATACAATTGGGAAACCTGGTACAGCCTCTGTCAATTTGCGCAAGTGGTCAAGGTCAAGACCTTCCCAGTTTTCTGGGTATGGACCGTGGATGTTACCGATACCAGCTGCCAAGAAGTCAATACCAGTTGCAACCATTGCTACTGCATCTTCGATTGGAGCCAATTCACCAGTACCAACGATACCGTCTTCTTCACCACCGATAGTACCAACTTCAGCCTCAACTGAGATACCTTTAGCGTGAGCCAATTCTACAACTTCTTTTGCTTTTGCAAGGTTTTCTTCTACTGGAAGGTGTGAACCGTCAAACATGATAGAAGTGTAACCAACTTCGATACACTCAAGTGCATCTTCGTAGTGACCGTGGTCAAGGTGAATAGCAACTGGAACTGTGATGTTCATTGACTCGATCAAGTTTGCGATCAAGTTGCGAGCTACTTTGTAACCACCCATGTACTTAGCTGCACCCATAGAAGTTTGGATAAGAACTGGAGCTTGTTTTGCTTCTGCTGCACGCAAGATAGCTTGAGTCCACTCAAGGTTGTTTGTGTTAAATCCACCAACTGCATAACCGTTGTCACGCGCTGCTTGGACAAATTTTTCTGCTGAAACTAATGGCATTCTAAGAGCCTCCTAATATTTTTTGGGAGTCGTCCCCCATACCCTCTTATTTTAACACGATTCTCAAAAAAATGCTAGCTGAAACTGTATCCGTATGAGAAAATTTTCACATAACTTTCAGGCACAAAAAAAGACTGGTTAAACCAGTCTGAAAGTCCTATGCGGAGAGAGGGACTTGAACCCTCACGACCTAAAGCGGTCACAGGATCCTTAATCCTGCGCGTCTGCCAATTCCGCCATCCCCGCTGAACACTAGATAAGTATATCACGGGGTAATACCCTTGTCAACACTTTTTTGAAAAAAAGTTCATATTTATTACTTTCTTCTCTCCCCAAATTTCAAGTTGAACTTAGCCATCCAAAAGAAATTCACTCGGCGACTTGTAGTCCAAGCATTTTTTAGGGTAG
>NZ_JBIMJS010000031.1:0-4881 GCF_043674225.1 Streptococcus sp. A11 | reverse complement strand
TTTTAATGAGAGTTTGATCCTGGCTCAGGACGAACGCTGGCGGCGTGCCTAATACATGCAAGTAGAACGCTGAAGGAGGGAGCTTGCTTCTTCCGGATGAGTTGCGAACGGGTGAGTAACGCGTAGGTAACCTGCCTCATAGCGGGGGATAACTATTGGAAACGATAGCTAATACCGCATAACAGTATTTACCGCATGGTAGATGCTTGAAAGGAGCAACTGCTTCACTATGAGATGGACCTGCGTTGTATTAGCTAGTTGGTGGGGTAAAGGCCCACCAAGGCGACGATACATAGCCGACCTGAGAGGGTGATCGGCCACACTGGGACTGAGACACGGCCCAGACTCCTACGGGAGGCAGCAGTAGGGAATCTTCGGCAATGGGGGCAACCCTGACCGAGCAACGCCGCGTGAGTGAAGAAGGTTTTCGGATCGTAAAGCTCTGTTGTAAGAGAAGAACTGTGAGAAGAGTGGAAAGTTTCTCACTTGACGGTATCTTACCAGAAAGGGACGGCTAACTACGTGCCAGCAGCCGCGGTAATACGTAGGTCCCGAGCGTTGTCCGGATTTATTGGGCGTAAAGCGAGCGCAGGCGGTTTGATAAGTCTGAAGTAAAAGGCTGTGGCTTAACCATAGTACGCTTTGGAAACTGTCAAACTTGAGTGCAGAAGGGGAGAGTGGAATTCCATGTGTAGCGGTGAAATGCGTAGATATATGGAGGAACACCGGTGGCGAAAGCGGCTCTCTGGTCTGTAACTGACGCTGAGGCTCGAAAGCGTGGGGAGCGAACAGGATTAGATACCCTGGTAGTCCACGCCGTAAACGATGAGTGCTAGGTGTTGGGTCCTTTCCGGGACTCAGTGCCGCAGCTAACGCATTAAGCACTCCGCCTGGGGAGTACGACCGCAAGGTTGAAACTCAAAGGAATTGACGGGGGCCCGCACAAGCGGTGGAGCATGTGGTTTAATTCGAAGCAACGCGAAGAACCTTACCAGGTCTTGACATCCCTCTGACCGCCCTAGAGATAGGGTTTCTCTTCGGAGCAGAGGTGACAGGTGGTGCATGGTTGTCGTCAGCTCGTGTCGTGAGATGTTGGGTTAAGTCCCGCAACGAGCGCAACCCCTATTGTTAGTTGCCATCATTTAGTTGGGCACTCTAGCGAGACTGCCGGTAATAAACCGGAGGAAGGTGGGGATGACGTCAAATCATCATGCCCCTTATGACCTGGGCTACACACGTGCTACAATGGCTGGTACAACGAGTCGCAAGTCGGTGACGGCAAGCTAATCTCTTAAAGCCAGTCTCAGTTCGGATTGTAGGCTGCAACTCGCCTACATGAAGTCGGAATCGCTAGTAATCGCGGATCAGCACGCCGCGGTGAATACGTTCCCGGGCCTTGTACACACCGCCCGTCACACCACGAGAGTTTGTAACACCCGAAGTCGGTGAGGTAACCATTTGGAGCCAGCCGCCTAAGGTGGGATAGATGATTGGGGTGAAGTCGTAACAAGGTAGCCGTATCGGAAGGTGCGGCTGGATCACCTCCTTTCTAAGGAAACGGAACCTGTACGTTAGTCTTCTTTAATTTTGAGAGGTTTTGTTAAAAACCTACCCAAGACACATAAGGTGTACGGGGCCTTAGCTCAGCTGGGAGAGCGCCTGCTTTGCACGCAGGAGGTCAGCGGTTCGATCCCGCTAGGCTCCATTAACAACGGAAGTTGTTAAGCTTGTCCATTGAAAATTGAATATCTATCAAACATTCCTTTATGTATGAAAGTACATATAGAAATAGTAACAAGAAAATAAACCGAAAACGCTGTGAATATTTAATGAGTTTAATTAAGTTACGAAGACGTTAAAGAAAACGTATGATTTTAGGAAATCATCGCAGTAGTCTTAGGACTACAAGAGGATTTATCTAAATTACTAGTTTTCTAGTCTGAGTACAATTTCTAATTTTTGAAAAAATTAGGTTAATAAGGTTAAGTTAATAAGGGCGCACGGTGGATGCCTTGGCACTAGAAGCCGATGAAGGACGTGACAAACGACGAAATGCTTTGGGGAGCTGTAAGTGAGCGTAGATCCAGAGATGTCCGAATGGGGGAACCCGGCAGGTTGATGCCTGTCATCACTAGTTGTTAAGACTAGTAGAAGGAAGACGCAGTGAACTGAAACATCTAAGTAGCTGCAGGAAGAGAAAGCAAAAGCGATTGCCTTAGTAGCGGCGAGCGAAACGGCAGGAGGGCAAACCGAAGAGTTTACTCTTCGGGGTTGTAGGACTGCAATGTGGACTTAAAGAGTATAGACGAAGATTCTGGGAAGGGTCGCCAAAGAGAGTAACAGCCTCGTAGTCGAAATAGTCTTTATACCTAGCAGTATCCTGAGTACGGCGAGACACGCGAAATCTCGTCGGAATCTGGGAGGACCATCTCCCAACCCTAAATACTCTCTAGTGACCGATAGTGAACCAGTACCGTGAGGGAAAGGTGAAAAGCACCCCGGAAGGGGAGTGAAATAGAACCTGAAACCGTGTGCCTACAACAAGTTCGAGCCCGTTAATGGGTGAGAGCGTGCCTTTTGTAGAATGAACCGGCGAGTTACGTTATGATGCGAGGTTAAGTTGAAGAGACGGAGCCGTAGGGAAACCGAGTCTTAATAGGGCGCATTAGTATTATGACGTAGACCCGAAACCATGTGACCTACCCATGAGCAGGTTGAAGGTGCGGTAAGACGCACTGGAGGACCGAACCAGGGCACGTTGAAAAGTGCTTGGATGACTTGTGGGTAGCGGAGAAATTCCAAACGAACTTGGAGATAGCTGGTTCTCTCCGAAATAGCTTTAGGGCTAGCGTCGACATTAAGAATCTTGGAGGTAGAGCACTGTTTGGATGAGGGGGCCATCTCGGTTTACTGATTTCAGATAAACTCCGAATGCCAATGATTTATGGTCGGCAGTCAGACTGCGAGTGCTAAGATCCGTAGTCGAAAGGGAAACAGCCCAGACCACCAGCTAAGGTCCCAAAATATATGTTAAGTGGAAAAGGATGTGGGGTTGCACAGACAACTAGGATGTTAGCTTAGAAGCAGCTATTCATTCAAAGAGTGCGTAATAGCTCACTAGTCGAGTGACCCTGCGCCGAAAATGTACCGGGGCTAAAACATATTACCGAAGCTGTGGATACCACAATGTGGTATGGTAGGAGAGCGTTCTATAGGCGATGAAGGTGTACCGTGAGGAGCGCTGGAGCGTATAGAAGTGAGAATGCCGGTATGAGTAGCGCAAGATGGGTGAGAATCCCATCCACCGTAAGACTAAGGTTTCCAGGGGAAGGCTCGTCCGCCCTGGGTTAGTCGGGACCTAAGGAGAGACCGAAAGGTGTATCCGATGGACAACAGGTTGATATTCCTGTACTAGAGTATGAAGTGATGGAGGGACGCAGTAGGCTAACTAAAGCCGGCGATTGGAAGTGCCGGTCTAAGCAGTGAGGTGTGATATGAGTCAAATGCTTGTATCTGTAACATTGAGCTGTGATGGGGAGCGAAGTTTAGTAGCGAAGTTAGTGACGTCACACTGCCGAGAAAATCTTCTAGCGTTGTATCATACTCTACCCGTACCGCAAACCGACACAGGTAGTCGAGGCGAGTAGCCTCAGGTGAGCGAGAGAACTCTCGTTAAGGAACTCGGCAAAATGACCCCGTAACTTCGGGAGAAGGGGTGCTGTCTTAAAGGCAGCCGCAGTGAATAGGCCCAAGCAACTGTTTATCAAAAACACAGCTCTCTGCTAAATCGTAAGATGATGTATAGGGGGTGACGCCTGCCCGGTGCTGGAAGGTTAAGAGGAGGGTTTAGCGTAAGCGAAGATCTGAATTGAAGCCCCAGTAAACGGCGGCCGTAACTATAACGGTCCTAAGGTAGCGAAATTCCTTGTCGGGTAAGTTCCGACCCGCACGAAAGGCGTAATGATTTGGGCACTGTCTCAACGAGAGACTCGGTGAAATTTTAGTACCTGTGAAGATGCAGGTTACCCGCGACAGGACGGAAAGACCCCATGGAGCTTTACTGCAGTTTGATATTGAGTATCTGTACCACATGTACAGGATAGGTAGGAGCCTATGATTCCGGAACGCCAGTTTCGGAGGAGGCGCTGTTGGGATACTACCCTTGTGTTATGGCTACTCTAACCCGGATAGGTTATCCCTATCGGAGACAGTGTCTGACGGGCAGTTTGACTGGGGCGGTCGCCTCCTAAAAGGTAACGGAGGCGCCCAAAGGTTCCCTCAGATTGGTTGGAAATCAATCGCAGAGTGTAAAGGTATAAGGGAGCTTGACTGCGAGAGCTACAACTCGAGCAGGGACGAAAGTCGGGCTTAGTGATCCGGTGGTTCCGTATGGAAGGGCCATCGCTCAACGGATAAAAGCTACCCTGGGGATAACAGGCTTATCTCCCCCAAGAGTTCACATCGACGGGGAGGTTTGGCACCTCGATGTCGGCTCGTCGCATCCTGGGGCTGTAGTCGGTCCCAAGGGTTGGGCTGTTCGCCCATTAAAGCGGCACGCGAGCTGGGTTCAGAACGTCGTGAGACAGTTCGGTCCCTATCCGTCGCGGGCGTAGGAAATTTGAGAGGATCTGCTCCTAGTACGAGAGGACCAGAGTGGACTTACCGCTGGTGTACCAGTTGTCTCGCCAGAGGCATCGCTGGGTAGCTATGTAGGGAAGGGATAAACGCTGAAAGCATCTAAGTGTGAAACCCACCTCAAGATGAGATTTCCCATGACTTTATGTTAGTAAGAGCCCTGAGAGAAGATCAGGTAGATAGGTTGGAAGTGGAAGTGTGGCGACACATGTAGCGGACCAATACTAATCGCTCGAGGACTTATCC
>NZ_JBIMJS010000030.1:0-6422 GCF_043674225.1 Streptococcus sp. A11 | reverse complement strand
ACTGATTCTGATACTGATTCTGATACTGATTCTGATACTGATTCTGATACTGATTCTGATACTGATTCTGATACTGACTCAGATACGGATTCGCTTACTGACTCAGAAACGGATTCTGATACTGATTCAGAGACTGACTCAGAAACTGATTCTGATACTGACTCAGAAATTGACTCAGATACGGATTCGCTTACTGATTCAGAAATTGATTCTGAGATGGACTCAGACACTGATTCTGAGATTGACTCACTTACAGACTCAGAGATGGATTCTGAGACTGATTCAGACACTGATTCTGAGATTGACTCACTTACAGACTCAGAGATGGATTCCGAGACTGATTCAGAGACTGACTCTGATACTGATTCAGAGATTGACTCGCTGACTGACTCAGAGACGGATTCAGATATTGATTCTGATACTGACTCAGAGACTGATTCGCTTACTGATTCTGAGATGGATTCTGAAATTGACTCAGACACTGATTCTGAGATGGATTCTGATACTGACTCAGAGACTGATTCTGAGACGGATTCTGAGACGGATTCTGAGACGGATTCTGAGATTGACTCACTTACAGACTCTGAAATGGATTCTGAGATTGACTCACTTACAGACTCTGAAATGGATTCTGATACTGACTCTGATATTGACTCTGATACCGATTCAGAAATTGATTCTGAGATTGACTCTGATACTGATTCGCTTACTGACTCAGAAACTGATTCTGATACTGACTCAGAGACTGACTCAGAGACTGATTCTGATACGGATTCGCTTACTGACTCAGAGATTGACTCTGATACCGATTCAGAAATTGATTCTGAGATGGACTCACTTACAGACTCTGAAATGGATTCTGAGACTGACTCTGAGATGGACTCTGATACCGATTCAGAAATTGATTCTGAGACTGACTCAGAGACTGATTCTGAAACTGACTCTGATACTGATTCTGAAGTTGATTCGCTTACTGACTCAGAAATTGACTCCGATACCGATTCTGAAATAGATTCTGAAATAGATTCTGATACTGATTCAGAGATTGACTCGCTGACTGACTCAGACACTGATTCAGAAATTGATTCTGAGATGGACTCACTTACAGACTCTGAAATGGATTCTGATACTGACTCTGAGATGGACTCTGATACCGATTCAGAAATTGATTCTGATACTGACTCAGAGACTGATTCTGAAACTGACTCTGATACTGATTCTGAAGTTGATTCGCTTACTGACTCAGAAATTGACTCCGATACCGATTCTGAAATAGATTCTGATACTGATTCAGAGATTGACTCGCTGACTGACTCAGACACTGATTCTGAAATTGATTCTGAAATTGATTCAGAGATTGATTCGGATACCGACTCTGAGACTGATTCTGAGACTGACTCTGAAATGGATTCTGAGACTGACTCTGAGATGGACTCAGAAATGGACTCAGAAATGGACTCAGAGACGGATTCAGAAACTGATTCTGAAACTGATTCTGAAACTGACTCTGAAATTGACTCAGAGACCGATTCTGAAATGGATTCTGATACTGATTCAGAGATTGACTCGCTGACTGACTCAGAGACTGATTCTGAAATTGATTCTGAGACGGATTCAGATATTGATTCTGATACTGACTCAGAGATTGACTCTGAGATGGACTCGCTTACTGACTCAGACACTGACTCTGATACCGATTCTGAGATTGATTCAGAAACTGACTCTGATACCGATTCTGAGACGGATTCAGACACTGACTCTGATACCGATTCTGAGATTGATTCAGAAACGGACTCTTTAACTGATTCGGAGACGGACTCGGAAACGGACTCTTTAACTGATTCGGAGACGGACTCAGATACTGATTCTTTAATTGATTCGCTTACTGACTCAGAAATTGATTCTTTAATTGATTCTGAGACTGAATTTGAAACTGATTCTGAATTTGAAATAGACTCAGAGTTAGATACTGATTCTGAATTTGAAATAGACTCAGAATTAGATACTGATTCTGAATTTGAAATAGACTCAGAATTAGATACTGATTCTGATTTTGAAGTCGATTCTGATTCAGACAAAGATAAAGAATTTGAAACTGATTCTGAAGCTGACTCTGAGTAAGAATTTGATTGGGAAATTGACGTAGACTCTGAAATTGATGGGATATTAGGATCTAAACTGTCAATATCAATCCCCTTAAGCGGTGACTCATCGTATCGCTGCGCATATAAGGTACGTCCGTCACCTTTTAAAATCCCTTCCAACGTAGATTGAACAATAGCTGTAGCTGTACGTACATAAAAGGTCTTAGAATCCCCTTCTGTGACAAACGTCCAAGTCATATTGTTGGCAACACCACCACCAATTGTACGCCACTCAGTAATGTTAATTGCGTAGTTATTATAGACTAAATTGTCAAAAGATGATTTCGCTATATACGGTGTGTAATCGCTATTACGAATTAGGTTTCCATCTGAGTAGTAACTCATCTCACGAGAGATAATACTATCATTTGTTGCGATAACAATACCAAACTGGTTATTCGTTGCAAATGCAGGTGATAGATTCACTTTCCAAGTAGTACGGTTGGTCCCAGTATCGTACGAATAACTAATACTGTCTATAATGGTATTGTTAGCATTTTCTGAAGCATCACCACCAGTTAAAATTCCTGTATAAATGTATTGGGTAACCCCGTTACTATCAATATATGCAGATGGAGTTCCTGTTGTTACATCATAAGCAACTGCTAAATATTTTTCAGACTGTCCTTTAACTAGCTCTGCTCCCAAAGCAAGTGAACTTGATTGAATTGAGGACACTGCAACTTCGATCTCTTCTAACGAAACAGCTGAATCACCTAACAATTGTTTTGCAGCCGCTACCTCTGCTCTAGATGTTGCTAAGACTGCTGCTAACTCACTGTCAGATGACTTTTCCAATTGCGATTCAGCCAATTTAATTAGAATTTCACCCTCAGAGACAACTTGCTCCAACGCCTGTCGTCCAGATTCTGAACCAAGCGTTTCAGAACCAGTAATTGATTCTGAGGTTGAAGTCACTGTCTCACTTGCTGATGTCGATGAACTCGTGCTTGTCTGTGATTCAGTTGTTGATGTAGTTTCGCTTGAAGAAGCAGATTCACTTGTAGAAGTAGACTCGCTAACTGACACCGATTCGCTTGATGAGATTGACTCACTTTCAGAAACTGATTCGCTTTCAGATGTAGACTCACTTTCTGAAGTTGACTCACTTGTAGAGGTAGACACACTTGCTGAGTCTGAAAGGCTTGACGAATCTGACAAGCTAGCTGAATCTGAAATACTTGTCGAATCCGATAGACTTGTCGATGTCGAATCACTATTTGATTGTGATGAAGTGTCGGACTCAGTGCCTGCATTGCTCATGCTAACTGTATCCTCAGTAGCAAGGACAGTGGTTGTTGTCTCAAATGTCGTTACAGTGTCTTCTGCAAGTACTTGGTCAACTGTGATTCCACCACCGACTACCGCACTTGCTGCAATCAAACCACGCAACATTGCTGTAGCTGAAGATTGAACGGTATTCGTATTTACTGTCACTTTACCAGTTGATGGCTTGCTACCACCTAAGCGCATCAAACCGATTCGAGACATTACCGTACGAACCCAGTGCTTACCGGATTTGTGCATCTTGACACGACTTTTACGCGAGACTTCGGTAATATTTTCTTTGTTTTTTCCAGTCATTTCTAACTCCCTAAAAATTTTTTTCACATTTGAAAAATAACTTTATAACAACACACGCCACTCACTATATTGTTATTGCTTCATTATCTATCCAAAGATGATAGTAATATTTCAATTATACACTTATTTATATTTCTTTGTCAACAATAAATATGCAATATCAAAAATATTTTTTCACATTGTTTCTGATGACGTTTTCAGGAAATGATGCTATTTAAAGCATTTTTCAAAACTCTGATTACTTTTTTTGCACTTTGCTTTAGGCTTTTTAGTGTTTATTCACATAAATAATCTAAAATATTTTTAGTAATTTTATTTGTTTTTTGAATATATTAAGATGGTGCCGTTTTTCAAAAATATTTTTCATTCACAAGCAAAAAAGTAGCTAGCTGACTAACTACTTTTTCTCTTTATGATCCAGTCAGAAGGAAATTATTTTACTTCTTCCTCATCTTCTTTCTTGCGGCGTTTGTACAAACCACCAAGGAGAAGACCTGCACCTAAGATACCTGCCCAAGCTGATGATTCCTCACCAGTATTTGGCAATGCACCTTGTTTACGTGATGTTTGAGAATGACGTGGAACTACCGATTCTGAGACTGATTCAGAAACTGACTCTGATACTGATTCGCTTACTGATTCAGAGATAGATAGTGACTGGCTAACAGATTCAGAAATCGATTCAATATTCATTGGTGGAAGCGGTGGGTTAACCAATCCAGGACCATGTGAATGAATCTCTACACCAGATTCTGATACTGACTCAGACACTGATTCTGAAATTGACTCGCTTACTGACTCAGAAATTGACTCAGATACTGATTCAGACACTGATTCTGAAATTGACTCAGATACTGATTCAGAAATTGACTCAGATACTGATTCAGAAATTGACTCTGACACTGATTCTGAGATTGACTCAGATACTGATTCAGAAATTGACTCAGACACTGATTCAGACACTGATTCTGAAATTGACTCAGACACTGATTCTGAAATTGACTCAGAAATTGATTCTGAAAGGGACTCAGACACTGATTCAGAAATTGACTCTGACACTGATTCAGAAATTGACTCAGACACTGATTCAGAAATTGACTCTGACACTGATTCAGAAATTGACTCTGACACTGATTCAGAAATTGACTCTGACACTGATTCTGAGATTGACTCAGACACTGATTCAGAAATTGACTCAGACACTGATTCTGAGACTGACTCAGAGGTAGATTCTGATACTGATTCAGAAATTGATTCAGATACTGATTCTGAGATTGATTCTGATACTGATTCAGAAATTGACTCAGACACTGATTCTGAGATTGATTCGCTTACTGACTCTGATACTGATTCAGACACTGACTCAGACACTGATTCTGAGATTGATTCGCTTACTGATTCTGAGATTGATTCTGATACTGATTCAGAGATTGACTCAGAAACTGATTCAGAAATTGACTCTGACACTGATTCTGAGACTGACTCAGAGACTGATTCAGAGATTGACTCAGACACTGATTCTGATACTGACTCAGAGATAGATTCTGATACTGACTCAGAGATAGATTCTGATACTGATTCAGAAATTGATTCTGAAAGGGACTCAGAGACTGATTCGCTTACTGATTCTGATACTGACTCAGAGACTGATTCGCTTACTGATTCTGATACTGACTCAGAGACTGATTCTGAGATTGACTCAGAGACTGATTCAGACACTGATTCTGAAATTGACTCAGACACTGATTCTGAAATTGACTCAGACACTGATTCTGAGATTGATTCGCTTACTGACTCTGATACTGATTCAGACACTGACTCAGACACTGATTCTGAGATTGATTCGCTTACTGATTCTGAGATTGATTCTGATACTGACTCAGAAATTGATTCTGAAACGGATTCAGACACTGACTCAGAGATTGATTCTGATACTGATTCTGAGATAGATTCTGATACTGACTCAGAAATTGATTCTGAAACGGATTCAGATACTGATTCAGATACTGATTCAGATACTGACTCAGAAATTGATTCTGAAACGGATTCAGATACTGATTCTGAGATTGATTCTGAAACGGATTCTGAAACTGACTCAGAGATTGATTCTGATACTGACTCAGAAATTGATTCTGAAACGGATTCAGATACTGACTCAGATACTGATTCTGAGATTGATTCTGATACTGACTCAGATACTGATTCAGATACTGATTCAGATACTGATTCAGATACTGATTCTGATACTGACTCTGAAATGGATTCTGATACTGATTCAGAAATTGATTCAGATACTGATTCTGAGATTGACTCAGAAACTGACTCAGAGATTGACTCAGATACTGATTCTGAGATTGATTCAGATACAGACTCGGATACTGATTCAGAAATGGATTCTGATACTGATTCTGAAACTGACTCGCTTACTGATTCTGAGATAGATTCAGATACTGATTCTGAGATTGACTCAGAAACTGACTCAGAGATTGACTCAGATACTGATTCTGAGATTGATTCTGATACTGACTCGCTTACTGATTCTGAGATTGACTCAGAGACGGATTCGCTGATTGATTCAGAGATTGACTCAGAGACTGATTCAGAAATTGATTCTGAGATTGACTCAGAGACTGATTCGGAAACGGACTCTGAAACCGACTCAGATACTGATTCTGAGATTGACTCAGATACGGA